>CALCEG010000161.1 GCA_937900435.1 uncultured Alphaproteobacteria bacterium | reverse complement strand
CAGATCATCCAGCATGAAGTGGATCATTGCGATGGAGTACTGATCTGACACAGGTTTTGGATGCCTGTTCAACAATAAAATTACCGTCAAACGATCCGAATCCGATGCACTTTACCACAACACCCGCCACCAAATCAACATCACCCATAACGGAAATACTGCCCGTGATATGGCGGCGGTTCAACGCGCGCAATTTTCCCCGCGCCAGACGTTGTGCCTCGGCCGCGGACGTTGCGCGTTTTTTCATTATGTATTCTTGACCGTCTTCGCCAACGGTGTCATCTGTGGCGGTGTATTTCATAACGGCGGGATTGCCACCCGTCAAATTCGCATCTGACGCGGAATCTGTATCTGTTTTGTGTCCGCCGGCACTGCCTGCAACTTTTTGCTTTGGGTCGCGGTATGTTATTGTCACGGACTTATATTGTTCACTTTGCGCACATTCAAATGACCACGATGAAATATCCGATTTACCCAATGTAAATGTTTTAACGGGTGCTTTCTTTTCGTATATTTCCTGTGAAAAGATAACCAGTTTGTCATCCGTCACTTTTATTGACAATCCAATTTCATCACATAATCCCGACAAGAATTTCAAATCGCTTTCTTGTTTCTGGTCCAATCGCTTGTAACTGGGATTCAGGTCTGAATCAAACACCAACCCAATCCCCGCATTTTGGCAGATTTCCTTTGCAATATTTTTTAACGTATAACTTTCCCACGCACGACTGCGCAAACGTTTGCGAATCGGTTTATTCAATGGGATTGATACGGCTTTAATCTGGCACGTGCGGGGATTGCCTGCAACACTCATTGAATCCACATAAAACCGACCGCAATATATCTGTTTGTATTTTTTTCGGTTGAACCGTTCATAATATATGCCCGCACGCTTTCGCCGCCGTCGGGTTTCCATGTTCCCGCCCATTTGCCCGTGGGGTCTTTTAATGACAGGGATATTTCATCCGCCTCGTTCGTTTCCTTGTCGTCATATGAAAACGACAACAAATCCGGCATAATATCCTGGGATACGTCTTTATTGCTTTCCGTGAACAATAATCTTAAACGTGTCTGTCTTGGTTGTGCCATTATTGCCCCCCTGTGCGTTTCCACGGCGGTAAATTCGTTTGATTTTCAATTATGGATGTATCTATATCTGGAACACTTAAAACAACGCCAGCGCGGAAAATAGCCGCCTTTCTGTGCGTGATATTCGCCCGCATCAACACATCCATAAATCTTTCATCACCGTATGCGCGCTTGGATAAAATATCCCATGTGTCGCCTGAAATTGTTTTAATTGTCTTTACCATAATTCAACCCCCTATGCAAACGATAATCTTTGTTGATCGCGCATCAAACGTTGCAATTCGCGTTTCAAATTGCGTTGTCCCTCATCCAGACCGCGTTTCACATCGGCGTATGCATCACCACCACCAGATATATTGATAACCGGTGCAAAATTTACCGTGATTCCACCGCCACCGGCACCGCCCATTGTATAAGCAGGACGAAGAACTACAGGGTAGTTTAAACGATCTGCAATAGCAAGTGCTTCTTCTACAGAATAAGCAACTTCGCTGCGAGCCATTTCGATGCCCAGAGCATCCAT
>CALCEG010000160.1 GCA_937900435.1 uncultured Alphaproteobacteria bacterium | reverse complement strand
CCCACTCATAATTGCGGACATCAATGTCAATGATTGTAATTGATAAAATGTTTGCTTGCGTTCGGCATCACAATCTACCGTTTCTGCCCACAACCGCCATTCGCGTTCGGTATTTTCTTCCCATTCGCGGGCCTCATCCTCGGTCATCCCCAAAAACTTGGCATCAATTTGCGAATTCAGCATCAATCCCGAACCGATAACATTTGTACGCACGGTTTTAATCGCGCCGGTTGCCAATGGCGACCCCATGAACAGATCGCGTGAACGCGCACGCAACGTTTCGATATTATCCACAATGTCTTCGTCCGCGCTTGTCCCACTGGTCAACCACCCCAACAAACTTTTCTTCGCATACGATGCGCCGTGTCTTCCATAACCTGTGCCTGACCCACCAAACGAATTTATCGCGCTTAACTTTTTACGGGCCGCAACTCTTTTCAGGGCTGTTTCTGGACTAATGACTGATATGGTTTTATCTAATATATTCATTCAGTCCCCCCTTAAAAATCCCGCGGCACTGCACGCAATACGCGTGCACCACCGCCCGCTCCTGATTCCAATTTGGCGACTTCATTCCGCCAGTATTTAACTTGTTTCATGATTTCTGGTAAATCTGCGCGTGTTAAACTGCGCGTGCCAATCTTGTAACTTTGGCCACCGGTCGCAACCGCTAATTCTGCATCCAACCACGTCTTCAAATGTAATTTCGCTTCATCCAGCGTAATCCAAGACAAGGTGCAACCTCCTTCCTTTCTTTTTCACCAATAAAACTTTTGTAAAAAAATGTCAAGTTGTTTTATTACTAACGATTATATTGCAGTATGTCTCAATTGGCTATTGCCAATACAAATCAATTTATCATTATTTCCCTTAATGACAAAATCCAACCCCATATGCTATACTTTATGTAAACTTAGCATACCTGTCATCCCAAGAAAGGAAATCACCTACATGACAGGTACATTACTAACAAAAACTATGAGATCTGGTAAAAAAATATTATATATCCAGCTCAGTTATAAAGATCCAACATCTGGTAAATGGAAATCCAAACACGTTTCCACGGGACTGACTGAAAAAGGAAACAAAAAGAAAGCTACAGAAATGATTCCGTCCATAATCGAACGATATAGTTATTTGGAACAGATTCATGAAAATGTAGACGAAACCTTTGATCCAGAAATCAGCCTATGCGATTATCTTGATATTTGGTTACAAGGGAAGAAAAATGAAATCGATGAAGTAACTTTTGAAGCATATACATATCGTACAAACCTCATCAAAGACTACTTCAAGCCTTATAATTTGAAATTAATTTAGCATATGTTGTTGCTAGTTTTGTTTTACCAACTCCAGTTGGTCCAACAAATATAAAAGATGGAGGACG
>CALCEG010000159.1 GCA_937900435.1 uncultured Alphaproteobacteria bacterium | reverse complement strand
ATTGCGGTTGGCAATGTTGACGATATGCGCAAGGCCGCCGATGATATGGAAAAATTGGAAAACAACGTATTGGACATTTACGCAGAAAAGACAGGTAAAAGCGTGGATGAAATAAAAGAATATGTTGATCAAGAAACGTATTTCACCGCTGCCGAGGCCGTTGAATTCGGTCTGGCGGATGAAGTGGACGAAACGTTGACCGTTGAAAATAAAATGGTTGGCGACGTCGTAATGGTAAATGGTCTGGAAGTGAATGCAAAATTGTTTGCAAATGCACCGAAAGACTTTTTACGAGCGGATACGCCACAAGCGACCGCAATTTCAAATCCAGAAAATAAGGAGGCCGAAAAGATGGATTTAGAAAAACTGAAAGCGGAGCATCCAGATTTAGTGGACGCAATCCGCAATGAGGGCGTTGTGCAAGAACGCACACGCATTCAAGCAATTGAAGACATCGCCGTTGTGGGCCATGAAGATTTGGTCAACAGTGCAAAGTTTGAAAATGTAATGTCTGCGGAACAGTTGGCGGTTGCCATTCTGAAAGCCGACAAGGCACGTGGCGAAAAAGCATTGGCAAATCGTGTCGAAGATGCAGAAGATTTGTCCGATGTTCACGCCGATGGCAATGAGGGTTTGACACCAGGTGCCGAGGCAAAGCAGAAAGAAGAAGCAGAAACAGCAGATTTTATTGAAAATGTTGTTCGTGGATTCGCAAAAAAATAATAAGGAGGAACAAAAATGATTAAACAAGAAACACACGTATTTACACCTGATAATCTGTTCGCAGGGACACAGATTATGCCAGTTGTTGCGGATTCGTTGACGGTTGCAAAAGCGGGTCGGTTGGTTCGTGGGTCATTATTGACACAAGCCGGTGCATTAGCAACAGCGGCGGCCGATGTTTATGCCGTTTTGGCAGATGACGTTGATACAACCGACGCAGCAAAAGACGCACCAGTTTATTTGACAGGTGAATTTAATGAAAACGCATTGACAGTTGGTGGCGATATTGCCGTTGCCGATTGTAAAGTTGCGGCCCGCAAATTGGGTATTTTCATCAAGAAAAACGTTTAATAGGAGGAATTAATTATGGATATGTTTGAAACACGCAAATTGCTGAAACCGTTTGAAGAAGGCAAATTGGTAACACCATCTTTCTTGCGTGACCGTTATTTCAGCAACCGCATTACATTTGACACAGAAAAAATTGATGTTGATGTTATCGGTAAAGGTAATCGTAAATTGGCACCATTTGTCCATCCGCAAATCGGTGGTAAAGTAATGGAACGTGAAGGCTATAAAACACAGTCTTTTGAAGCGCCAGAAATTTCACCAGAACGCATTACAACAGCAGAAACTGTGATGAAACGTATGCCAGGTGAACCAATCCATGGTGGCAAAAGCCCAACAGCGTGCAGCAGCACTGGTTGGTCAGGATTTGAGATACCTGGATGAAAAAATCACAGCCCGTGAAGAATGGATGTGTGCACAGGCATTGTTTAATGGTGCAATCACAATCAAAGGCGACGGTTACAATGGCGAAGTTATCAGTTATTGGTCAGCCGAAGCAGACGACAAACCATATACAGAATTGACGAAATTGTGGACAGACGCAAGTGTCACCGCAAAAGATATTATGAAAGAATTGCGCAAGATCAAAAAGTCCGTGATTCAAAAGTCTGGTTTCACACCAACAGAAATCCTGTGCGGTTCCAAAGTTATTGAAGCAATTTTGGATAAGTTGGTAGATGCGGGCCTGTTGGATACACGTCGTGTTGACATGGGTCAGATTAACCCACAGCACTTGCCAGATGGCGTTACATATTGGGGTTATCTGAAAGATTCTGCATTGGATATCTATTCATACGACGCATGGTATGTAGATGATAATGGCGAAGAAAAACCAATGGTGCCAGAAGACAAAATCTTGATGGCAGCACCAAATGCCAAAACAACATTGGCATACGGCCTTGTTTCTGTGTTGAATCAAAAATCGCAAGACATAGAATTCTATGAAGCCGCACGTGTTCCTGCATCATATCTTTCCCAAAAGAATCCAGCAGGTCGTGTGATTCAAATCAAGAGCCGTTCGTT
>CALCEG010000158.1 GCA_937900435.1 uncultured Alphaproteobacteria bacterium | reverse complement strand
CTGTATGATTTTTATCAATCTTTGGTTTTAACGAATCGCGCAAGTGCCAGCAACAAATATGTCAAGGCAGTTGAATCATATAACAAAGAACAAACAAGTGCAGAATATCAGCGCGAATTAGCAGACAGAACACGTGCTTTGGAAATTGTTTTGGCACGTGATCCACATTATGCAATTAAAGCGCGGTATAAAGAATTGGTCGCATCTGGCGAACAAAATCCAATGGCAATATTACAAAGCGAATATCAGCCAGAATATTCTGTTCAAGAATTAGAACAGTTTATTGCTTTGCCATCTATTCAGGAAGAAGCGGCAACGCAGGCGGCTTTGGAAATGGATGAAGCAATTAAAAACAAATATGATTTGTTGGATGAAACTTTGGCAGAAAAATCTATTCGCAATTACGATAAAGCCAAAGCGTTATTGGCAGAATCGGTTATGTTGAACGGCGGCGATATGAAAGCGTTTGAACGCGAGTGGGTTGCATTAAACGAATCGGTTGAAAACACGTTGGCAACAATGAAAATCAACAAAGTGATTGATTCTGCATATTGGCGTGATCGTGAAGCAATGGCTGTTGAACGCTATGCGATATTCAAACAATCTGGACAAATGGAAAAGGCGGCTGGCGAAAGACGGACACAGGCAATTATATCTTTGATTCGTATTAAATCAGATGCGATGAAAAATCGTGTGAATAAATGTGCGCGCCACGCACGCAGTTATCAAGGCAACCAACAGACAAATATTATGTCTGCCGATTCGTATGATTTGTTGCAGTCAATGTTGCGCGCGTGGGGTTATCCAATTTTATCACGCAGAACAGAAAGTTTGCCGTTGATGACAAAATTAGAAAACTGGTTCACACGCCAAGAAAATGAATTTATGACAGATATTGGTAGAGTGCGCCCACTGTTCCCTGATATTGCAGAAGGCGGCACAGGTCGTGCTGGCGATATGACAATGGCGCAGTTTGAAAAACTTGAATCTGTATTTAACATTGTTGATACGGTTGCGCGTGCCGAGTGGAAAGTGGAAACAGAATCTGAAAAGTTGGCTTTACAGAAGATGTTTGAAAACACAGACAAATTGATAAAAGAAAAAAATATCAA
>CALCEG010000157.1 GCA_937900435.1 uncultured Alphaproteobacteria bacterium | reverse complement strand
CAGGCAAACTTATCCCTGCAACACTGGAAACAACATTTAATATACCATCAGAAACATAAGTCGCAGCCTGCATAATCGGCGACATTAACATCATAAATGCCTGGGCAGGACCAACGTTCAATATCGCAATCCATATAAAGACATAAAGACCCTTTTTTATAATTCCAAATGTATGCTTTTTCGCATCATTTTTTCCAACTATAATCGTGTACGCTTCAAGCATAGCCCAAAAAATGTACGAGATTATCATAAAAACAATACCAAAACGAACCAACGATGAATCTAAGACACGCGCAACAAAAGACAAACCATTCATAAAGGCAACACCAATCTTTGCTTCGACTGGGACATAATCCGAAACGACTTTTTTTTGAAATTCACCCTGAAACTGTTCAATGTCTGTAGATATCGTATTAACAAAGTGTTTTTGATTAACCTCTGTCGTCCATGAACCATAATCACCAATATCACCAGCCGGCAAATTTGTTTCCGCACAAAAAACAGGCGCGACAAAACATAACGATATCGCAATAATAAATAGTTTTGATAAAAAAGCCCGTATGTATCGTTGCATCTTTGTTTTCTCTAACTTGACATTTTGTCGGTAATACCCTTGGTAATCTGTTTAGGCAACGCCCATATTTTTTTGCCCATACTATGGACCCATCCACCATAATCAAATTGTTCATCCGTTTTTACATATTCATCGTCTTTGTTATTCGAAAAACGAACCAAGTTGCTGTTTGGCAAAAATTCATCAATCTTGGGACCGACCACCCAATAGTACAAGAAGAACAACCCCATCATCATTAAAAAGAAATCCCATCCATCGCGCATAAAATCAAATGCGCCTGGATATGAACGTTCAACTTCGGCACGTCTGGCAGTAAAACAATTTTTAAATACATCTTTGTCCAATCCATCGTTCGTCATTGATACTTTTTCACATTCTGAGAACACATTCATTACCGATAATGTTTGTGAATCTGGATTCTGTACTTGCATCCCCATCATCGGTGGCAAAACCGCAGTATAACCATCTGCAGGCCCTGGTAAATAACTGTCTGCAGCATAAGACACAGTCGCATACAAAATAACTATTTTTAAACTAATCGCAATTATTCGAACTGCAGACGAAACCAACATCCCAATCGAACCGCTGACAAGACGTTGCGCGTATGACCAAACACCTTCGAATGCAGTGCTTGCCAATATTAAAGGCAAAAACACTATGATAAACACCAACTTGAATATAATGGATAATATTTGAAAAAATAAATCAAAACCAATTATTAAAAACATTAAAACTAACGACAATCCAGCCAGCCATGTAAAGACACCGCCACCCATTCCCAACCATGAATAATTCATTAACGAAAAACCACCAGCCGCACCAGCCAACATCACACTGTTCAAATTACCCATCACACACATAAATGGACGCATAATCGGATTTAAAATATCCGCTGATTCCGTTTCACCAATCGCACCCAGCGCACTGCATTGCGCCGCATCAGAAACACCCGTTGCTGCCATCGAAAGTTCAGAACCAACATATAACACAGGAGTTATTGTTATTTGCGAAACTGTCCTGAGCGCAGACGTTCCACCCATCCCCAACGCACCAATTAAAGCACCAACAAATAAAACACGAACCCCTTGTTTCCAAATCTTGTCAAACCACGACTTGAATTCGAATTTATACTCGGCCGCGTTTAATTTATCTGTCTTTTTTGCGTTATCGTATATGTACTTTAAGGTATAAGTCAAAACAAAAACCCCAAAACCCAACGCAACCAACAACCATATATTATCAACCATTAAATCCCAAAAATGTTCTGTTGCGTCACCAATAACTGTAAACAAATCCGAAACATAACGACACATAAAACAGCCATTTGCACTGGCAATATCACCATTTTCAACACCAACAGATGATAAAAAGTTATCCATACTGGTATATGTTATCGCAGAACCACCCAGCGAAGACGACAAATACCAAATACCAACCCCCAGCGCAATCGCACCCATTATGAATTTGACAACACCCAAGATTAACTTTGCCTTTAGCATTATTTCTTTTTACCCTCTTCCTTGCCCCCTTCCTTGCCATCGTCTTTGCCACCAGAAACAATTATCTTGCCAATTTCCGAGGCTTTATTTAAGGCTTTATTGCCTAATTTTAATATATCTTCGCCTATCTTTTCGCCAATTTTCTTGTTTTCTTCGACACCAAACGCATCCAATATCATTTTTGTAATTTTAGGAACGCTTGAATAAATGTAATTTAAAACATATAATAAAACAACGCAATTCATCAATGTCATTGCCGCCAGATTTTCCGTATTTAAATCAAATTCAAAAATTTCACCACTGGTTATAGATAACATTAAATCATTTGTATTCCCATCTGTTGCCGTAAAGAAATTCGCAATAATTAACATCGATATCGTATACGTTATGACAACTGCCCCCAATGTAACAATCGAATTTATTAATGCCTTGATTTGTTTTGTACCAACACCGCTACCAAGATTTCTGACCCATTTTGGTGCGGCTTCGACCCCTTGGAATGGAAACATTGCCAAAGATAACGGAAAGAAAAATGCAAACAGTGCCATCGCAATAATAACATCAATAAAATAACAACAATATTTGAAAAATATTTTAAAAAAACCAACACTTAGTATAAACCCTATGAAAAACAAAATAATGTGCCTGACCAACGCACCAATACCCAGCAACGCTTTCCAAGTAAACGCACTGTCCATAACCGCAAGCCCCAATTTCATATACGACTGGAATTGCGTTATCGTTGTTTCCATCAGCAAAATTATCTTGTCGCGCAACTGGGGACGAAAAATACCATCATCTGCCATTTCTGCTGGCCTGTAGGAAACACGTTCTTCGACAGCGGCGGTATCTTGCCTTATCATATACTGGGTATAAGATGTCGTCATTTCCGCCACAGGTTCAAATGTAATCATTGTTAATATACGCGGAAAAGCAACACCTGCCCCCATTATGCCCAAGGCAACAATCCCAGATATAAAAACTTTCTGTATTGATTTTTTATAAAAGGGATCGGAAAAATCATCCTTGAAATTAGCGTATATGGCGTTGACAATCAAAACTGTAAACGCAGCAAAAAATAAAACTAAACAAATACCACTAAAATATTCATAGATAGACGTGGCCGCAGTAGACACAATTTGAAACAAACGGTCAAAGGCTGCGCACCCCCAACACTGGATTGTATTATCTATTAAAGCAGAACCTAAACTTCCCATTTACTTTTTTCCCCAACCCATTGCTGTTTTAAATGAGTTTGCAAAACTCCGCGCCCCACCCCATAATGTTTTGGCATCCGACTTAACATATTTGTATAAACCATCCATACTGTCGCCCGTATACGCCTTTAACTGTTTTTGCGTCATATCATATAATTTAAAGAACAAATAAAAGGTTAATATTGCAGATAACCAAGTTACAGAATGTTCGCCAAACCCCATTGCGGTATTTGCAGTCTGAGGCAAATTACTGTATGCAGAACCGCCTGCTGCAACAACAAATACAGACTTGTTCCATTGAAATAACGCTTTGACAATCGCCATGTCGATACATAACATAAACGCACACGCAATCATCGCTATTATTAATTTCTTTAACGCGTCAACAATACCGCCAAACGCAGGCCATAAATCAAGCCACTTGTCATTAGGCTTTACAACATAAGTAAAAACATGAAACGGATACAATATTAATTGTATTCCAAAATCAAAAATTCCCTGAATAATTAATAACGCCATAAACAAATTACAGCCAACAAAAGTTATTATTAATAAAATACCTGTTATGATGTTCAAGAAACTTGCGCCACCCCTGGGGATTACAGTGGTCAACCCACGCAAACCATCAGTCAAAAAATCAAAACCACGTTTGACAATCTGATTATTCGCATGCGACAAATCAGATACTGGTTGAACTAAAAATCTGCACGATTCTGGTGATATCCAACCCTGATTAATAATATCCGCCGGACATTCTATTTTGGGTGCAGCACCCGAATCGTTTATCGTTTCTGTGATGGCGTGCGTGTATATCGAACCAAGTTCCAAAAATGGATTAACCAACCACTGAGTTAAATATACAGGACGTATTTGTAATAATAAAACAACCGCAATAACCGCACGCAACCCAGGACGCATTACATTTTCAACAATTTGCCAACCCGTTATCTTTCCTTCGAATAATTCACCACCACCAGAAAAACTAAAAAAACTTAACCAATTCTTTGGGAAATACATTTTAAATACATACAATAATATTGTTAAGCCCAAGAACCCCCAAACCAACAAGTAAATTATACCATCGCCATTGCCAACAAAAAAATCATAACCGCGTGTCGCAATCATCATAAAAGAATTCAATACCACAGGAACAAATGGCGCAAGATTCAAATTATCAACAATGTTTGCATACACAACATCTGGCATAAAAAATGCCAGAAACACGCTGATTAAAAGCCCTATTTTCCTTAACAACTACATTCCCAAATATTTTTATCTTTTCAATTATATCACATTTGTTGCAAAATATGGTATAATTAAAAACAATGAGTCGACTAAAAAAATTTTGGATAGCTTTTTTATCGCTGTTGCCATTTACTGCGGGGGCATGGGCACCGTTTGTTGTTGCACTGGCTGCTGGGGGGATAACAATCGCAGGCTATTCAATCTATCGCAGCGTAAATCCTGTTAATATGGTCGATGCGTATCAATTTTTTTCTAGTTGCTGGTCATGCGATATGTTTTCCAGCGTTATGTCAACGATGTCTGATATTTTGCCAAAAATATATTCTTCGCTGGGGTACGTCATTATACCTTTTGCTATTTTATTGATGGCGATATGGTTTGCGTGGGAATTAACCAGCAATTTTATAAATGAAAAAAACATAGAACCCTGGTCTTTGGCCAGTTCATTTACAAATCGCATTGTAAAATTGGCTATTGTTTCTATATTCTTGCTGGCTCCATTGCCCAGACTTATCAGCGAAATCGCAATTCAGCCTATTTTTAATGTCGGATTATCGCTAAATCGGGCGGTCGTTCACGACGATACTTTCGATTCGTGCGTAATCGCAACCGCAATTGCAGACCCTGTATCGGTTGATGAAAAAGCAGCATCACAAGGGGCTTTTTCGCCGAAATTGCGCCATAATCTGGCCTGTGAATTATCGGGCGTACACCAAATGACAGGATTGGGAATGACGGTCGGTTGGACAATGGTAAATATGGCATTTAACAACGAATATATGCATAAAATATTATGGGCAATACCAATTTTTCCAAATGTAATTATGTTCTTTGCAGGCCTGTTGATACTGGCTTTGTTCTTTGCGGCATTATTGCCGATTCCGATATACTTTTTAGAAATTTTTATTACATTGGCATTGGATTTAGTTATGCTGCCAATGATGTTGCTGGCCTGGTTGTTCAAAGGCTGGAAAGTTGTAGAGATACCAAGCGCAGGCAAAACAATACAAAAAATTGTAAATGAAACCGTTAACGGAACGTTAAAATTGGCCGTAACAGGGGTGTTTGTTACCTTTGCTGTTATGTTTTTAAATGCTATATTTGGAGACTGGCAAGGACAGTCCGTATTGATTACTGCGATTGAACAAAACGATTCGAAATTCTTGATGGACGCGTTGATGTTGCGCAACGACAGCCTGATTACTATTGCGCTGATGGGTATATTTATAGCAATGTTTATGACAATGATTCCAAAATTATCAAATACTTTCTTTAAGTTAGAAATATCACAAGAAGCTTATGAGACCGCTAAAAAGAACACAATAATACTGAAAAATGGTCTGAAAAAAGTCTTCGAATCGATAAAAAAATAAAAATCAAGTCCTTTATTTAACCTGCCCCCCTTTTTTATACTCTCCGAATCTGATATAATTCATAGCAATGACAAAGTTTCCGATTCTTTATTGGCCACGCAAAACAACTGGGGATGCAGAATACCAGTTGGCGCGAAAAGTAATTAATAATGCAACTGGCGTTATGCCTGATGTTTGTACAGACGACATCGACATCGCGGACATATTAAGTAAAAACCCAAATGCCGTTATTTATTACCCAGTATTTTGCGGTTCAACCGGTTGGTGGGGCGAATTGTTGGGCGGCGATGGGGTGGTCTGTGATAAAATTATCATATCACCAGAATGTCAACTGATGGTTATCGAATCAGAAAAAAAAGTTAAACCAACTGGTAAAACACAGCTGCTGGCGGCAGAAATATACCCAACCAGCGGTTTTTTCAAGAAAATGAATTCTGGGATTGCAACAGTCGCCGATATGCTGGCAACCGATGCAGGAACAATACTGGCACTATTTTCTGGAAAAAATCAATCGCAATTCATTAACATACTGGAATCTACGGGAAATTCCTATCTGGGCTGTATCGGCAGATATTAATCTGCTATTATTGCTTGATTTCTGTAAAAATCATTGTATAATTTTGTGGCTAAAATTTAAAAAAAGGTAAAAACTATGAAAAAAGGAATTCATCCAGAATACCACGAAATCAACGTAACAAGAACAGACGGCAAGACAATTAAAATGTTTTCTTCTGTAAAGAAAGATATGGTTTTGTCGACAGATAACTTGAACCATTCTGCATGGACTGGCCAACGTTCCAACGCGGGCGAAAAAGGTCAACGCGCAGCAGACTTTAAGTCTAAATTCGCTGGATTCAACTTCTAATACTAACGCTGTACAGGTGGGGGCAACGATATGGAACTGCTAATAAAAGGTTCAACCGAATTAAACAAAATGTTTATGGCGTTGCAACGTACCGCATCTGGTCTGCGTCGCGATTTTGGCGAAGTCGAAAACTTACAGCAATCCCTGCGTAGCGCAAGCGATTTTGTGCAAAAGGCTGCAAATCGAATCGAAGAAAGCATTTTGTCTGATTTGCAACTGGTACGCCCAATGGCTGGGTTGCTGACACCTGATATGTCGCGCGAAGGCGACGGTCGTGATGAGTTTGTTTTGGCGCTGTCTGGGGCAGCGAACTTTGTTCGCGGAAATCCAAACTTTGCGATTTCTTTGGCATTGCGCACAAATGACGAAACAAAAATTGCGCTGATATATTCACCAGTTGATGAACGTCTGTATTATGCAGAGGCAGGACGCGGTGCATACGTCTTTTCTGCGTTCCATTCTGCGCGCATCAAGGGTTCTAATATCAAAGACACAGCAGAGGCCACAGTTGCATATAACACATCTGATGCACGCCCACTGATTGGCGACGTACGTCGCACTGGGTGCCCAGCGATGGATTTAGCGTGGGTTGCAGCCGGAAAAATTGACGCGTTTGTATCAGATCCATTGGATTTCGCTGAAATTGCTGCTGGCGATTTAATCCTGCGCGAGGCAGGCGGAACAATCGAAATGACCGCTGATTTAGTCGCCACGAATGGTAAAATAGAATTATAAATCGCCAAGTTGGCGATTTTTTTTGCTTTATTGTTTTTTCTACTTGCGTACGATTCGTCATTTGTTCTATGATTGACGTGGAAGGAAAGGAATTATGCGTAAATTAACTGTATGTATGTTGTCTTGGTTGATAACAACTAATTTGTTGGCAAATGTTAAAATGCCAGTGGTTAATATTGCTGCGGGGGGCGTGTCGGCACGCTCGGCCTTTGGGGAAGAAATTGTAAAAACCACACCAAAAACCGACAAAAAAGTTGCACAAACCAGAAAAAAAACCGTCGTTGCACGCACCGCAAAAAAAACACAGCCTGCACCGGTGCAACAGACGAAAAAGCCTGAAAAATTAGTTGTTGCAAACGAAGATTTTTTAACACCAATGCGCCCAAGCGCAGACTTGTGGGCTAAAAACGACACCACATTGCGTATGCCACACCCCAGTGAGTTTTCTGTGTTGCGAAACGATTCGGTTTTACCAGAAGAAAGCCTGGACAGACAAGTTACTAAACCAGATGTAATGTTGGCAAAGACAAACACACAACAGACAGAGCCAATAAAAACAAAAACGTCTGAAATCGATACGCAAATTGCACGATTAATCGATTTGCAAAAACGCGCCGAAGAT
>CALCEG010000156.1 GCA_937900435.1 uncultured Alphaproteobacteria bacterium | reverse complement strand
GTGTGTATGTGTTGCCCTGCGGGGCACTTCATACCCGCCTGCGCGGGAATGACGAGGGGAGCGTGTTTTACCCTGCGGGGCACTGGATTCCCGCCTGCGCGGGAATGACGAGAGAGTGAGGTGCGATACGCGGGAATGACGAGGGGAGAGCGGGGGCCGATACGCGGGAATGACGAGGGGAGAGCGGGGGCCGATACGCGGGAATGACGAGAGAGTGTGGGCGAGGGCAACGACTGCGGCAATCTAGTTTTATTTATTCTTAAAAAAACAAGGGGCTGGCAAAAAGCCAACCCCAAATTTAATTGCGTAACGCGTTATATTTTATTTAGCGCGTTCAACATATTCAAGGGTTTCGGTATTTACAACAATCTTTTCCCCCTGTTCGATAAACAGTGGAACCTGAACGCGAACACCGTTGTCCAAAATTGCAGGTTTACCACCACTGCTGGAAACTGTTTGACCTTTCAGGGCAGGTTCTGTTTCTTCGACTGTGGCAACAACTGTCTTTGGTAATGAAATCGATACAGGCTGACCTTCGACAAAGTTCGCTTTTACAACCATTTCTGGTGCCAAGAATTTCATTGCTTCGCCCAGTGAATCAACAGACATTGTAAACTGTTCATAATCAGATAAATTCATAAAGAATGCGTCTGTGCCATCTGCATACAAATACTGGCAGTCAAAATCTTCGACCATCAGTTTTTCAACTTTATCTTCGGCGCGCCAGCGGTCACCGCCTTTGTTCCCAGAATCAATGTCGCGCAAGTCTGCCTGAACAAATGCGCCACCTTTGCCAGGTTTAACCTTGGTAATAGATGTGACAGAATAACGTTTACCATTGTGTGAAATAACCCAACCCACACGCATATCGTTTGCAATATAAGATGCCATAATTTTTACCTCTTTTAAGTTTATGAATTTGATTATAAAAGTATCACTTCTAAACGCAAGTACTTTTATTGTTTGTTGTGTCGATAATCTGCAAATCGATAAATACTTTCCATAATTATTCGGTCTGCGGTTTCGCGGTCGGCCCATCCATTAACCCGGGACCATTTGTTTGGTTGCAGGTCCTTGTAGTGCTGAAAGAAATATTCGATTTTAGAACGCAGGATTTCTGGTAATTGTTCAATATGTTCTATCTTTTCGTAATACAAGTCGATTTTATCGCGTGGCACACAAATAATTTTTTCATCGCCACCGGCCTGGTCTTCCATTAATAGCGCGCCGATTGGTCGAACTTCGATTAATACACCGGGGCGTAATGGCGCGTTACAGACGACAACACAATCCAATGGGTCGCCATCTTCGCCCAGTGTGCCAGGAAAATAACCATAGTTCGCAGGATACGCCATTGGCGCGTGCAAGATTCTGTCGACTTTTAATAAGCCTGTTTCTTTGTCGATTTCGTATTTTACATGTCCGTTTTCTGGGATTTCGATAATCGCATTCATTTTCTTTGGGGGCATTTTCCGTCGTGAAAGACGGAGATGTGAAAATAAAACGCAATTCAGCGATGTCTGATAACTGTTCTTTCAATTCCTGATAAGCATAAATGGAAAAACACGCCGCAGCGATAGATACTTTGCTGCCTGCACGGATTTCCTGTTTGAGATCATCTTTCACAAACGTATTTATGTTATCAAACATCTGCATAATCAGTTCCCCTTTGGAGTGTTATT
>CALCEG010000155.1 GCA_937900435.1 uncultured Alphaproteobacteria bacterium | reverse complement strand
TGCGCTGAAGTCCTTGTCCGACATGCTGCGTGGTAAACAGGGTCGTTTCCGTCAGAACTTGCTGGGTAAGCGTGTTGACTATTCTGGTCGTTCTGTTATTGTGTCTGGTCCAACTTTGAAATTACATCAGGTTGGTTTGCCAAAAACAATGGCACTGGAATTGTTCAAACCATTTGTATTTGCACGTTTGTTGGCTGGTGATTACGCAAACACAATCAAGACTGCGCGCAAGATGGTTGAAAATGGCGAAGATGTTGTATGGGAAATCTTGGAAAATGTTATTTACGAACATCCTGTATTGTTAAATCGTGCGCCATCTTTGCACCGTTTATCACTGTTGGCGTTTGAACCTGTCTTGATAGAAGGCAAGGCAATTCGTCTGCATCCATTGGTCTGCTCGGGCTTTAACGCTGACTTTGACGGCGACCAGATGTCTGTACACGTTCCAATTTCACTAGAAGCACAACTGGAAGCACGCACATTAATGTTATCATCAAATAACGTATTGTCGCCTGCGAACGGTGCGCCAATGATTGTTCCTTCACAAGACATGGTGTTGGGTGTTTACTACATTTCATTGATAAATGGCGAACACACCGAAAAATCACCACGTTTTGCAAATATGGACGAAGTAAAATTGGCGCTGGAAAACAAGTCTATTACATTACATACCCCAATTGTTGCGCGTATCAAGGGCAAAACATATCAAACGACAGCAGGCCGTATGATATTGGGCGAATTATTGCCTGATTCAGAAAAGATGCCATTTGATTTGGTTAACAAGGTTATGCCACGCAGTGCGATTAAATCATTGTTGGCAACAACATACGAACGTTGTGGCGACAAAGAAATGATTTTATTGGCTGACGCGTTAAAAGACACCGGTTTTGAACAGGCTGCACGCAGTGGTATTTCAATTGGATATGACGACATTGTTATTCCATCTGAAAAGAAAGATATTATTGCGCAATCTGAAAAAGCCGCCGAAGAAATCGAAGAACAATATCAAAACGGTTTGTTGTCTGGCGGTGAACGTTATAACAAGTTGATTGACTTGTGGCATGGCACAACCGACAAACTGGGTGATATGGCGTATGCTGCATTGGGTAAAAGCAATGGCGACAATTGGAATTCGATTTATATGATGGCTTTATCCGAAGCGCGTGGTTCCAAACGTCAGATTCAACAGTTGGCTGGTATGCGCGGTATGATGCAGAAACCAGACGGTTCTATTATCGAAGTTCCAATTATTTCGAACTTTAAAGAAGGTCTGACTATGTCTGAATACTTTACATCGACCCACGGTGCGCGTAAAGGTATGTCGGACACTGCTCTTAAAACGGCCGAGGCAGGATATCTAACCCGTCGTTTGGTTGAATTGGCGCAAAACACAGTAATCACAGAACACGACTGTGGCACAACAGAATTCATTACTGCGAAACCAGTATACCAGGGTTCTACATTATCTGTGCCATTGGGTGATGTTGTTTTGGGGCGTACTGCGGCACATGACATTGTGCACCCAATCACCAAGGAAGTAATTGTCCCAGCCGGTGAATTAATTACCAAGGCAGCTGCCAAGGCTATTAACGAATCCGGTTTACCAAGCGTTGATGTACGCAGTGTTCTGACTTGCTGTTCAGACGGTCTGTGTGCCAAGTGCTATGGTATGGATTTGTCGCGTAATGCGCTGGTTCATGTTGGCGAAGCGGTTGGTGTTATTGCGGGTCAATCCATTGGTGAACCTGGAACACAGTTGACGTTGCGTACTTTCCACATTGGTGGTGTCGCGTCAGGTGGTGCAGAAAGCCACTTTATCGAAGTTCCTGTTGCAGGTCGCATCAAATTATCAGGCGTAGAAACAATCAAAAACAGCGCAGGTCGTATTGTTGTATTAAGTCGCAACGGGAAAATATCTGTTGTTGATAGCGATGACAAAGAATTATTCAGCAGCAACCTGCCGTATGCATCAATGTTGATTGTAAACGATGGCGACACTGTTGAAAAAGGTGCCAAGGTTGCGGAATGGGATCCATACTCCAACACGATTATTGCCGAAAAAGACGGTATTGTCAGCTTTAACGACTTGGTTGAAAACGTATCATACCAAGAAGAAGTTGACTCTATGACTGGTATCGTCTCGCGCAAGGTTATAAACTGGAAAACGAACACTAAAAAGGCATTGAAACCTGCGATTACATTGGTTGATGCCAAGGGTAATGTTATCAATCTGGGTGGCAAAAAGATTGCCGAATATCTGTTGCCAATTTATTCTGTATTGAACGTTGCCAACGGCGACAAGGTTGTTGCTGGGGATATTTTGGCGCGTATTCCTGTTCAGGCAAAGCGTACAGGCGACATTACTGGTGGTCTGCCTCGCGTTAACGAACTGTTGGAAGTTCGCCGTCCTACAAACCCTGCATTATTGGCCGAAATTGATGGTACTGTTGATTTAGAAGATTCTAAATCCAAGATTATCATTCGCATTGAACCAACTGATGGCACAGCACCTGTTGAATACGCAGTGCCCAAGGGTACAAACTTGTTGGTTCGCAGTGGCGATTTTGTTCGCAAGGCAGATAAGTTGGTTGATGGTGACCCTGTTCCACAAGATATCTTGCGTATTTTGGGTCAGAAGGCACTGGCAACCTTTATGGTTGAACAGATTCAGCAGGTTTATCGTCTGCAGGGTGCGATTATCAATGACAAGCACATTGAAATTGTAATCCGCGAAATGACCCGTCGTGTTGAAATCACAAATCCTGGCGACACAGGCTTCTTGATTGGTGCGGTTGTTGACAGGGTTGATTTGGACGAAGAAAACGCACGCGTTGCGCGCGAAGGCGGCAGAATTGCCGAAGCTTCTCAAGTCCTGGTTGGATTGACACGCGCATCATTGACAACACGTTCATTTATATCGAACGCATCGTTCCAACAGACGACCAAGGTTTTGGTTGATGCCGCGATAAGTGGTTCAACAGACAAACTGGTTGGTATTAACGAAAACTTGATTGTTGGTCGTTTGATACCGGTTGGTACTGGTGCATACGTTCGTCGCGTTCGTGAAATTGCACGCGAAGAAGAAAAAGCGGAACGTTTAGCACGCGAAGGCAATGGTCAGCAACAGTTGCTGGATATCTAAAAAACATATACCCACCCAGTAAATCTGGGTGGGCAAAAGTTTTGCTTGCAAATCGTAATGATTTGAATAAAATAGGACAGTTAAAAAATAAAAAGGATTAAAAAATGGCAACGCCAAAAAGTAAAACAAGTAAAGCACGCTCTGCACAACGTCGTTCACATGATGCATTATCTGTAATGCCTTGTGGCGTATGCAAAACATGCGGTGAAAAGAAACGTCCACATCACGTTTGTCCTGCGTGTGGTGCAAAATAATAAAAAAATATAAAACAGATACAGCAGCAGGGCGCAATTTTGTGCCTTTCTGCTTTTTTATTAAATACGATGACAGACGATAAAAAAATCATATCGATTGACACTATGGGGGGCGACAAAGGGCCAAATGCGGCACTGGGTGGTGTTAATCAATATTTATATCAATATGGCGAAGATTCTGTGTTCTTTCGCCTGTTTGGTGATGAAAAAGTTTTGCGTAAATTGTTGGGCAAATACCCACGCGTTTCGCGCAATTGTGAAATTATACACGCACCAAACGCAATCAAGGGCACAGACAAGGTTATGGACGTATTGCGTCACGCCCAAGATACATCAATGTATATGGCAATAAAAGATGTCCGCGAAGGTAAATCGTCTGCGGTTATCAGTGCTGGTAATACGGGAATATTGATGTCTTTGTCAAAACTTGCGTTAAAGACGATTGATGGTATTTCACGTCCTGCGATAACGACTATGCTGCCATCTGGTGCTGGTGACAGTCGTGTTGTCGTATTGGATTTGGGTGCCAACGTTCATTGTGACGAAGGTATTCTGTTTGATTTTGCTGTTCTGGGCAGTGTTTATGCCGAAGTCATTGGAAAAATGCCAAAACCAAAATTGGGTGTTTTAAACATCGGGTCCGAAGAAACCAAAGGCAACGAAACATTGGTTCATTTGAACAAGGTTTTGACTGCGCATAAAGACAAATTGCCTTATGATTATATCGGTTTTGTAGAGGCGAACGACATCAGTGCCGGCAAGGTTCAGGTTGTTGTTACTGATGGCTTTACGGGCAATATCGTATTAAAGACGGTCGAAGGCACCGCAAAATTAATCAAGCGTGTAATTGTCGAGAATTTCAAGAAATCTGTATTAGCGATAATTGGTGCATTTTTCTTGGTACACGTTTTCAAACGTCTAAAGCATAAAATTGATCCGCGTTCGTATGCTGGTGCCACATTTTTGGGATTGCGTGGATTCGCGGTAAAGACCCATGGCAACAGTGACGCGCTATCGTTTGCAAATTCGATACATTATGCCGTCCAGTTAACCAAGGCGAATATGAATGGATTAATAGAAGAGCGTGCTCGCGCTTTATCAGACGTTCGTGCCGAATTAAATAATATAACTGAATAACTCCTGTTATCACTCGTACATACACATCCTAAGCACCCTTGGTATTGCCCACGCTGTGCCGCGCCTTTTCATAGCCTCTTTATACCCGCGCGTCGGGCTCCACCACCCGCGCTCTCGTCATACCCACGCGTCGGGCTCCGCCACTCGCGCTCTCGTCATACCCGCGCAGGCGGGTATGAAGTGCCCCGCAGGGAAATTTCTTTCCCCAAATCCCCAACCGCCCTTGGTGGGGGTGTGTCAGCATCTCGGGTGGCTTAGAATACATTTTCCACCGTTCTTAATTTTTATCTTTTCGCACCTTATGCACTCTTGTCATTACTGGCATAAGCGCGGCAATCCATTCTGATGCATCTCTCTTTTTTTGCGAAGAGATTTATTTTTTTAAAAAAAGACTTTTGTCCTAGCTTGTTATATGATATAATTCATACTGAACTAAGTGGGGACACTATGTTCGGGCTGTCACAAGCCTTAGTAACTTCGGAATCAAAGTGAAAGGTTCTGTATCCTATGCAGTTCAGCATACTTTGAATCCGTTATTTTATCCCTGACCGTTGTCGGGGAGTAGTTCGCCATAAAACAGGGCTTCCCCGAAAGCGGCAGAATCTTAAGTTACTGATTTGTGAACTCCCCGACCGCTTTGTCTATGCTTAGCGGTTAATTTATTTTATAAAAAAACAGGAGGGTTTAATGCGTAAATTAGTAGCATTGTCTGTCATTATGTTGACCCAGGCGGTGCATGCAGATACGTCAGGATTGCAATCCGCAATAGACGCTGCACGTCAGGCGTGCAGTGGCATTTCCGAAGAAATGTCAGATATGAAAAAGAAAGCGGGTATTACAACGGCTGTAACTGCGGTTGGTACAGTGTCTGGCGGTGTCGCGTTGGGTGCTGGTCTTGCCAAGTCCAATGTTGATAAAGAACTAGACGAATTATTAAAAGAACAGTTTAAAAAATCTCTTGCTGGAAATGGAGGCGATATGGAAGCTGCCAGCCTTATAACGAATGCGACATTAGGGTTTGGAACACTTTCGGAAGCAGAAAAAGGAAAAATAAATTCCGAAATAGAAGTGTTGTACAGCAAGTCAAAAAAGTTAGGTAATCTGCGTACAGGCACGCTGGCGGCTGCAACAGTATCAAATATTGCTGGTGCTGCATTGGCTGGAACAAATACGGTCAAAGAAGATCTGGAAACGCGCATAAAAAATTGTGTTGCCAAGGTTGATGAATTGTCGCGCGCAAAAATGCAAGCGTCCATAGATGGCAGTGCGACCGCTGAAGAAATTAATCGTGCAGATGCAATTTACAAAGCGTGCAGCGAATGGTCAATGGTTGATTTGTCACCAATTAACAAACGTGCCAAGGGTGCCGCAATCCTCAGTGGTGTTGGTGCCGGACTTGGTTTGGCTGGTACGATTACCAGTGCCCAGGCAAACAGTGATGGTGTACGTTCTGAACGTGCCGACGATGGTGGTATAACTGACAAAGAAAAGAACTTGAACAAGGCGTCAAATGTTTTGGCTGGCGGTACTGCTGCGGCCAGTTTGGCTTCGACTGTATTTAGTGCAACACAGATATCTGCAATCAAACGTGCAGCAACTGTTGCCGATGAATGTGAAGGAGCGTTATAATGAAAAAACATACTTTACCAATTATATTATCAAGTATCGTTGCATTAACTGTGGCTACTCAAAATTCTTTCGCCAACGTTTCCAAGGAAAATCTTAAGTCTTCTGGGACTGAATTGTTAATTGCATCTCTCAATTTTGGCGAAGCCTTGTGGGTTGCAACCAGTGATGCTATTCACGATGGTATTGATGCAACCAAAGATGCTGTAAACCAGGCAGGAAAATGGGTTGGCGACAAGTTATATGAAGCCCACACAGGTATGGTAGAGCTTCAAGATAGAATGATAGAAACTGCAATCGAAACCGGCAGAAATGTACGGGATTGGGGTGTGCGTGTTGCCAGAAATACCGAAGAAATGATACGGGACGGCTGGGAACAGATGGGTGAATATTGGATCAGATTTAGTGATAAAATGCACGACGCATACGGTGCGGTCGAAATGTTTGTTCAAACGCAAACGTGTCGCTTCAAAGTTAATATGAAAACAACGCTCGAAGCATTTAGGCAAGTCGGTGAAATACCAAAAGAGAAAATTCTTGAATTTCATACTTGTTTAGAACAGCAAGATGAATGGGCGAAGCTAGCTTCTGCACATGGACATGTGATTGGTCAGGATTTAAAGTGCTATGGGGTTTTGGGGGCGCCTAATTCTCCTAAAATTTATGATGCTTTTGTTGAAATGTACAATGCACGTGTGCAAGGATGGAATGAATCTTGTGGCAGTAATGCGACCGCGAAAGAAGTGGTTGTGTCGGGTGTTCCTGTTGTACTAGGACCTATTGAAGAGGCGGCAGCACTTGCTAAAAATGTTGCGGTAACCTCTGCTGGTACACCGATTGTTTCAGAAAATTCTGCGTCAGATTATTCTACGGAATGTCCACGTGTAGATTACGGTGTGATGGATAACGCAGGGGATTGTCAAGATGCGTGTAAACAATATGAAGAGTTGCATGTATGTCTGTTATCTGGCGTCAATCCATATAGTTACAATAGTGTTTCAAAACAATGTATCTGCAATCCAGATAACGTAGCGGGTTCTGTTGCAACAACAAATGACGTAGCGGCAGCAACTGTTACAACAGCGACGGTGCCAACACAGGTTGCGCCAAAGGTTGGTGAAGCGTGTTCGGTACAATATTCGACTTCTGCCCAATACATCAATGTTGGTGGTGAAATAAAGTGTGCTGCGACCGCGTGTCAGTCTGGTTCATATTTGGTAAAAAATAACCAGGGTGTGTCTATGGGGTGGTGTAAATGGGGTACAGACCCAGAAGTTCTGGCACAACAAAGAGCCGCTAAATCAGCTGAAATAGGCGAAATTGCCAAGCTAGACACTGTCAGTGCACAGGTTGCCGTTGGTAATTCCTTGGCCACACAAGTGTCTGGCCCTGTCATCGAACAAAGAGCTGTTACACCGGTTATGGACCCGGTTGAGATGGCGCGTAAAAAAGCCGAATTGGCGAAGCTTGAACTAGAAGCAGCTGAAGCGCGTCAGAAAGCGGAAGAAAAGCAAATGAAGGCCGAGTTGAAAGCAACAGAAAAGCAAGAACGTCAAGAGGAACGCGAAGCAAATCAGTTGGCTCGTCAACAGGAACGCGAAGCAAATCAGTTAGCTCGTCAACAGGAACGCGAAGCAAATCAGTTAGCTCGTC
>CALCEG010000154.1 GCA_937900435.1 uncultured Alphaproteobacteria bacterium | reverse complement strand
TCTATTGTTTGGGATTTTGCGAGCAGACATACCAATTGGTAATCACGATTCACAACTTGTGTGCGATTGCCTGGGTGTGCCATCGTATAATGTTGTGTAGCGGTCAATTTAATTAAGTTTTCCAAGTAATGTGCAATTTCTGGAAATTCTGATTTTGGGAAAATATGATGTACTTGTGTTGCATCTCCATTTGCATATTGGTCTTTAACTTCGCTCTCAATCTGTATTTTACGCAACAAATTCATTGCCTTTGTCACTTGATATGCATCATATTCTTCTTGCAGCTTGATTTCTTCAGCAGTTGCTGCTTCTTGTCTGGTTTGAGCTTTTGCCTTATCAATATCGCGCCAATTTTTGCGATTGTACATCAAATCAGAAAATGAAATAATATCTTTCGACAATCTTCCTTTTTCAGTGCCTCGTATATCATTTTCCGCAGCATACACATTAATAATCTTGGTAAAGATACGATATACCTCAACTACGCCATTAATCGCAGTATTTCCAATGATAAAACGAGTATATTTATCTTTTAGTTCCTTGTAATCTTGCTGTGTAACTTTACCTTTTTTACACTTATCTTTGAAATTCTCAAATAGTCTTAATATATTACTATCTACAAGTACCTTTGTAATGTAAATGTAAAGAAAATTATACGCATTACGCTCTTTTGTCGCAATATAATCTAGTATATCATAATTTGCAATACGATAATAATTCTTCGTCTTCATCATTATCTTCGTTATTATCTACTTCTGGAACTTCTGGCAAAGAATTCGGACGAAACACAGGAACTTCGTCCACAGAATCATCTCTAGAAAAATCAACTGGTTTAAAGGCAATATCATCATTCAAAACATTTGGATTTTCATCAAACAATGGTTTTACTTCGTCTTCTGCCATATTTTCAACCTTTGGTTCAAAATCTTCCATTTCATAATCAGAACTTGTCTTTACTGGCATTTTTGCATTTGCCGCCATAACGACTGCGGTTTCTGCAGGCACAACTGGCAAATTAACACTTTCTTGCACATCAACATCTTTCAACTTTTCCAAGATATAATTTGCCGCTTCGATTTCGTCCTGTGCGCTTGCCAGTCTTTTTTCTGCATTATCAAGACGCTTTTTTGTACGCGCTATTTTTTCGTTAACAGAATCTATTTGCGCTTCGACACGCAGGATTTTCGCTGCCGATTGTTTAGTAGGCTCTTTCCCAACATTATTGCGCAGTTCGCCCAACCTGGAACGTAATTTTTTTGCTTTCGATTGCAGTTCTTTTATTTTTTCACGCGATTTTTCAATCGTTTCGTGTGCTTTTTCAACAGTCGTCTGCGCATCATCGCGTCTTTCTGTTGCAGCCCGCACAGCGGCAACATCACGAAACGCATTCAATGCAACCAGAGCATCTGTTACATTACCCCCAGACGCAAACAACTGCAACACGTTGTCATATTCCGCCAATCCGGCATATTCCACATCCAGCTTTTGATATTTATTATCTTTTTTCGGGCGCACAGTTTCCAAATCCACCCCATAATCATTCATCAGGATATCGTCCCACTTGCGATTTCCAACAGGATTTATCACCAACAAGACATTTGGCTTGGTATCACTTTCCAAGAAATCCAAAACACAAACCAGCTTATTATCTGCATCATAATAAGCACGCAAACGATTTCCTGCGATATCGACATCGACAAAATTCAATGTTTTATAAAGATTCTCTCTCTCGGTCTGCATATAAAACTTTCCTATTTACCAGATGTTTTCTTTGGTGGGGCGAATTGGTATGCCTGCTTACAGTGTTCATAACAATACGGCTTGCCAACAAACACTGTTTCGCCACAAAAATGAAATCCTTCCGAATCGGGATCACCGATTGGCCAGCGACATTGATTCGGTTTCAACCCAGCCATTTCCAACGAATGTTGAATAATACGCTGATGTGTTGCCAGACTTTTTTCAGAAACCTTGCTGCTATATTCTGTAACATTCTCTTCAGCCACAGCCTTTACAGACTTAACTTTTTTTTCTGATTTTTCGGCCCCTTTCTTCTTAGAGACTTTTTCTTCCGACTTTGCCACCGTCTTTTTTTCTGTCTTTTTTACAGGCGTTTTTTTAGTATTTTCAACAACTTTTTCCGTTTTGCTTTTTTTAGCAACTTTCTTTTCTTCTGCTTCTGCTGTTGTCACACCGCCAGCCTTGGCATTCCAGCCCAGACGATTTAATTTCCCAACAACAGCGTTTTTAGACATACCCAAACGCCGTCCAATTTCAGACGTAGACAACCCTTTGCCAATTAATGCTTTTAATTTTTTTAATGCTATTGAATCCCAGCCTTTACTCATTTTATAAAACCTTTGCCATTACTATGATATAAGTGTATCATATTTTCGATTCGAAAGGCAAGGGGGAAAAATATGATTTATTACATATTTTACATTATTTTGATACTTTTAGCCGTATATTGCGCAATCAAGATATCTGTTGCAGATTTTAGTCGCAGAATCATCCCAGACGCATACCTGTTTCCACTTATGCTGATTGGGCTGATATTAACCACTTTTTACAGTTTTCCAACCGACATATCAAATGCTGTCATTGGTGCAACATTCGGATACATTATGGCAACAATTATTGGCATATTATTTGACAAACTGCACAAAAATAAAAACACGCCATACCCACCAATTGGTATGGGCGATATAAA
>CALCEG010000153.1 GCA_937900435.1 uncultured Alphaproteobacteria bacterium | reverse complement strand
GCAGTCTTTGACGCGACAACATCAAAACACCAAATGGGTTGATTTTAGCAACCTGGGTTCTGGCGCGGTCGTGTTTCATAACTTCGCGCATTTTTTGTTCCAATTTGCGATTGTTTTTTTCTTCTTCCATATCGATAAAGTCAATCGCAACAATCCCAGCTAAATCGCGCAAACGCAACTGCAAGGCGATTTCTTCGGCTGCTTCCAAGTTTGTGTTCAATGCGGTCTGTTCAATATCTTTTTCTTTGATTGCGCGTGAAGAATTCACGTCGATTGTCACCATTGCTTCGGTTTGATTAATAACCAGCGACCCCCCAGACGGCAATACCACATACGGACCATGCAAACCTTCTAGTTGTTTTTCAACACCAGCCTTGACCATCAATGGCACCGCGACATCTTTATAGTTTACCAACTGTTTGCGTGGCGCGCGCCCGTACATCTGTTGAAAGTACTGTTTTGCGGCATCGTACGCTTCTTCACCTTGGATAACCAATACGTCTTCTTTATCGCTCAAGAAATCGCGCACAACACGTCTTAACAAAGAATCTTCGGTATGGATTGTGACAGGTGCAATTGATTCCAATGTTGTTTTTCTGATGTCGTTCCACAAGTTCACCAGATAATCATAATCTGCCGCGATATCAGATGCCTGTGCACCCATTGCCGCGGTACGCAAAACGACAGTCATACCTTTAGGAATTTTAAGCCCATGCAGTATTTCGCGCAATCTGGCGCGTTCTGCTTTATCTGAAATTTTCTTTGAAATACCATAACTGTTGCGTTTGCGTGAATTAGGCATCAATACTGCAAATCTGCCCGCCAGCGACAGGTAAGTCGTCATAGACGCGCCTTTTTGACCGCGTTCTTCTTTGACCCCTTGGATAAGCAAGATTTGTTTTGGTTTAATAACGTCTTGAATTTTAAATTCGCGCGCACGTTTTAAAAATTCGTTGTTATCTTCGCCTGCGCTGTGGTCATCGTATTCTGCGACTTCGTCTTCTTCGTCATTTGGGTCGTCATCGTCGTCAACGATATTCGCGTGTGCCAATTCCAACAGTTTCTTTTTTTGTTCTGCTGAAACTTGATAATAGTCTGGGTGAATTTCTGAAAATGGCAAGAAACCGTTTTTCCCAGTCCCGTAATCAACAAAGGCAGCCTGTAACGAAGGTTCAACACGAATAACCTTGGCCAGATAAATGTTGCCTTTGATTTGTGGCTTGGTTGTGGTTTCAACATCAAAATCAGATACACGATTCGTCGCCGTATCAACAACGACAACGCGTGTTTCTTCGGGGTGGACTGCATCCACATATATTTTTTTTGACATTTAATAATCCTTTTGTTTTTGTGGTGCCAGCAACGCAAACAATCCGTCCCCATGGGGCGTCCATGCCCATGCCAAGGGATTGTGCTATATTAATTATCTGCACAATTCGAATTGTTGAAATCAGTGATAATACAAACACTTACTATAACCTTATGCTTATTACACCAACAGGTATTTTAACACGCGCATATACAGGTTTTCAAGGTATTTATTTTTTTATTTTTTTCCTGTTCTTATTTGTTTGATTTTTGCAGGGATTTTTTCTTTGGCTTCGTTCAGCCACCGTTTCATACGGGAACGCAACCAGCGTTCATAAACAAAGAACAGTGCGCCAGACCCAATCAGTGGCAACACATAGTAAATCACACGATACGCTAACAGTGCACCGAATATATTTGCCTTGTCTATATTGTCTGGCAACGCGATTAAGAATATGCTTTCGAACACCCCGATTCCACCAGGAACCTGGCTAAATACACCTGTTGATTGTGCGATAACGAACAGTCCGATAAATGTCGTAAACGGAATTTCAACAAATGGAATCATACAGAAATACAACACCAACCCAGCCAACACACTGTCTGCGATTCCCAGGATTGTTTGCAAGAACGCCATCTTTGTCGTTGGAATTTGAAAGCGCAGATTGCCAATTTTTACGCTTTTATCGTCAAAAATAATAGATGTCGCAAAATAAGCCAACAACGCAGCAAGGCAGAACGCAAACATCGCGTTCAGTCCGACACTAAAACCAACGGAACTATCGAACATATTGTCTGGGATTAAAAAGTACCCAATTACAACGATTGCGGACGCACCCAAGAAATAAGTAAACCCAGAAAAAGTTAGCATTTTTACAATATCGCCTGCGCGGATGCGCCATCTGGTATACAGTCTGTATCTGATTGCGCCACCACTAACGACCGCGTGTCCCGCGTTGTTGCTGATTGCAAATCCCAACATTCCTGCCAGCATCCATTTCCACCAAGAAACGTGTCCGCCGACATATCGCAGTGCCAAACAATCGTACAAAGACAACACGATATATCCCACAAAACACGCCAACGCTGCCAACACCAAATTCGTAAACGGTATATCCAGTATTGCGTGCGCGATATCAGACAGGCTGTATGTGCGCAACTGCCACCACAGCATACCAGCAGCCAACATAAAAAACAATATCCCAGAATAACTAATCAGCCTTTTCATCAGGCGTTTTGTGCGTACTGACATAATAATCCTTTATTCAAGTATGATAGAATAACGATATTATAAAAAAAAGCAAACCCAAAAAAAATTGCAATTTTTTTATCTTGGTTTATGATAGGGCTGTTTATATTCAACCATAAGGATAAAAAATGTTGCGTCCATCATTAAGAAAACCGGAACAAATGCGCCCTGTATCAATGGAAACAGCGGTTAACAAATGGGCCGAAGGGTCTTGCCTTATCAAGGTTGGTGGTACGCACGTTTTGTGTACTGCGTCCGTTGATTTTTCACAGCCTACATGGAAACGTATGCAAAATAAAACCGGTGGTTGGGTATCTGCAGAATACAGTATGTTGCCACGCGCAAACAGTAATCGCAAAAGCCACGAAGCAATGCAGAAAGACAATCGTTCGACCGAGATTTCACGTCTAATCGGTCGTTCCTTGCGTAGTGTTGTTGATATGGAAAAGTTAGGTAAACACACAATAACGATTGATTGCGATGTTTTGCAGGGCGATGGTGGTACGCGTTGTGCCAGCATAACCGGCGGCTTTGTTGCGCTAGCCTTGGCAGTACGTTGGTTGTTGGAAAACGGTCGTATTACTGAAAATCCAATTTCGTCTAATGTTGCTGCTGTGTCGGCCGGTATTTGGCAAAACGAAACAGTATTGGATTTAGATTTCCAAGAAGATTGTGCTGCTGAAATAGATGCGAATTTTGTGATGGCGGACGATGGTCGCTTTGTTGAAATTCAGGCCACTGGTGAATCGCATCCTTTTTCATCAGAACAACTATCTGAAATGATGCAATACGCGACAACTGCGTGCAAAAAGTTAATTGACCTGCAAAATCAGGTTTTGGAATAAATAAGGGGTTTAAGATGTCGTTTAAATACGGACCAGAATATAATAATTATTACGAACAAATGTTTTTCATAGATATGAGCAAGGTTTCACCAATCTTACTCAAGGCCATAAAAAGTGGTGTTGCAGATACAAACTTTCATTTCTTTATAAAAGAATCAAAATCGGCAGAAATAATGGAAATATATCAACCCGTTTCGATTGGAAAAACAGCGGAATTGCCATACATATATGTAAAAAAAGAAAAGAAAAAAGATGGCAGTTGCACCTACAGTGGCTTGTACAAAATAAGCAAATTCAATGGCAAAGACATCAAAACATCAACAGATTTTGTTGAAACCAGAAAAAATTTTGCCGAAGACTATGCCAAAGAATTATTTGAAGAATGTAAACAATTAATAAATTGCAGAATGATTCAAAATTCAAGAGTACACAAATAAAAAAAAGCCCTTTTTAAAGGGCTTTTTTATGATATAATCATTTTTGATAAAGGAAACAATAATGGGTGCAACGCAAATTATTTCACACAATCATTCCCTGTCAGATAATACGCTTCCTGTTGATGGTGCGTGTGTATTGTTTTTGGGCGGTTCTGGAATAACTGATACTACGCGCGCGACTAAGTTAGTTGATAATATCGCGCATGAAATCCTAGAAGGTATCGCAGACATTCCAAATTATGCGCTTGTCTATGACGCCGATATTCTAGGACGAATAAAAAAGACCACTGCAACCAGATTGATACAATTTGATAAATATGGACAGAATATTCTGAAGCAACCCACAGAAAACCGTCAGATTTATATTTCGCCAGATAATGCCGAACGTGTATTTAGACAACGAATTGCCCCACTGATTAAAAATAATGGGCGATATGGTATAGCGGATTTACAGCTGGTTGCAGATGGCGATATGGGGCAAATATTTTCTGTTCTTGAATATAATACAGACCGTTTGTCTGCTAAATTAGAACTATCGGAATCTGATACAAATGCGATAAAAAATTCGATACGCGCAAATACGTTCTCGTATTCTAAACATTTTGAGCCAGAATATATCGATGAGTTATTTAAAAATATATTATTGCCTAGAATAACAGGGGCAGACGGGAACAAATTGCCGCTATGTGTCGCACAAAAACGTATCAGAAATCTTAATATAGTGGCGCATTGTCATGGCGCGTATGTTGCATTGATTCTGGCGGAAAAAATGCAGAAAAAAATGCAAGAATTGGGCTATACTGCCACAGACATAGATGCGATACAATCTCAGTTGTTGGTTGTTGCATTGGCGCCATCGTGTCCATTGGGTAAAACCAAAACGCGGTTTATTAGTTTTATGTCCGCCTATGATTCTATGGTAGAACGCCCTGAAAATTGGGTTTCGCAATACGTTTCTGAAAACCGCAAGTGCGATTTGGAAAACATAAATGCCCCAGAAAACAACCGCGTTTGGGATTTACAGGCAGGTTTTTTGGATGGCAAAAACGGCGATGTATTTTATGCCAAACAACGTTTTGCACTGGACGATATCGAAGGCCAGAAAAAGATTAGCTGGAACGAACATAATAATTCGCACTTTGAATCAGAAAAATTTACAGACGATGGCCGTCTGCTGGCAACGATTGCCCGTAATATAATACGGTCTGGGATAAAAAATTCTATGAACGGTGGGGACGAATTTACCCCTTTGCCGCCAACCGAAGATTTAATCTTGGACGGTAAAAACGATAATGAATTATCGTCAAAATTTGAACAGTTGCAGAAAAATGGGCGCGCATTTCTTAAAACAGTTTGTGATTATGCGCGCAAACAAGTAAAAAAAATGATGCCCGATGACAGTGGGCAGGGGTATCGTCATTCTGTTGAAAGATTCTAAACCGTTTTGCCTGATGCTGTTTCAATACACTAAGATAAAAATATTTTTACAAGTATCGGTGCGATAAAGGCGGTCATAACACCTGATATAACGATGGCCAGACTGCTCATTGCGCCGGTTAGTTTTCCCATTTCCATTGCTTTGATTGTTCCTGCCGAGTGTGCAGATGTTCCGATTGCAATCCCACACGACACAGGATTTCGCCAGCCCATCTTTCTGCAGAATATATCGCTGACAGATGCGCCCAGCACCCCTGTTATGATTACCGCAGATGTTGTCAGACCTGTATTCCCACCCAGTTCCTGTGTGATTCCGATTGCAATTGCGGTTGTCGTCGATATGGCTGCCAATGATTTTACGATAATATCCCCCAGTCCCAAAATCGCGCTTAGTAAAATCACCGCCATCACCGAAGATAAAGACCCCACCAGAATTGCCAACATAATTGGCGCGGCATACTTTTTTAGCACATATAAATTTTTATACATTGGCACCGCAAAGCAAACGGTTACAGGGGTTAAAAAATAAGTAATATATTGTGCGCCATTGTTATAATCGGCATACGGTATTTTCATAAACGTCAAAATTGCAACAATTATTGCAGTTGATGTCAACAGCGGCGTTGTCAAAACGTTTGGCCACTTTTTATTAAGCGCAACCGCCAACGCAAATACCACCAGCGTTAGCGTTGTTCCAAAATAAGGCGTTGATATCAAACTATTCAGCATTTTTCGTCCTGTATTGGTTCTTTGTTTCGCATAAAGAATTCTGATGTAACCGCGGTCATTATCATTGATATCGCATAGACTACGACCAGCAGTATTGTAATTTTCCACCATGTGTCTGCGATTTGTGGCCATACTTCAACTATCGCAACCGCTGGACCAATAAAGAACAGTGTCATTATACTGTGCAACGTGGTCGCAATATCTTCGACCCATTTCAGTTTGATAATTTTTGTCCACAGCGCAACAAACAGCAATATCAGTCCATATATACTGCCTGCGATTGGCAACGGAACGATGTTTGCAATGATTTCGCCCATCAAGACGAACAGCATAATAATCGTAAATTGAATCAGATATTTCATTCTCACTCCGGTGTGGTACATTTTTAGTATTGCAAAAACCCCAGATACCTGTCAAAGGTTAATTATTCAAATAAAATAGGTGTTTGTTTTTATTGCAACAGGTAAAAAAATGTGTTTTAGTTGTATTTAAAGAAACAGGAAAAATATGTCATCAAATAATTCTGGCGAACCCGACCGAAGTAGAAACAAACTCGTTAAACAAGCAAATCGTGCAAAACTGGCAAGTGTTTTGTTCAAAGGCGCTGGTGTTGGTTGCCTTGGGGCGTTAATGTGGCTGGCGATAGCCGGGCATTTCAAAGGCAATGTAAAATACGCAATCGCTTTATATTTAGCCAGCGCGGCATTTATGTTTGTCGGTACATCTTTCCAAGAAAAACACCAGGATATAATCAAGACATTAAATAAAAAGAATTGCCAAAGATAAAAATATCGGGATAAAAATCCCGATATGTTATACGTTATTTGCATTTTATTGCGGCAATGTGTTTCAGTATATCTTGCAGTGTTGCCGATTGTGCTGGTTTTTGTTGGTGTGGTACTTTTATCGGGTAATCTGCTGTCGAATTTTTTTCTTTATTAACAATACGAAATGCAGGTCGTGCAAACGTAACAAAATTTCCATCCCGTTTTGTACAGAAAGATTTTGTTTTTACATCCCAGCATTTTTCAAAACACAATCCGCTTAACGGGCTACCCCCGATATGATATGTGTAATGTCCGTTTTTGTGCCAAGGTTCGGATTCCCATAATTGCACCAATACCCCCAACGGCAAACTTATTTCACCAGTATACGCGCTGCCAATACTAATACCATTGATACAAATATTGTAAAAATCGGGATTGTTTAAGATTGCTTGTTTATTTTGCATAATGATTTCAATATTGTTGAATAATACAGAAATCGTTTCAATATCAGGCTGTCTAGCCGTTACTGTAATTTTTTTCATAAAGTTCTCCTTTTTTAGTCCGTTAATGTGGGACAAGTCAGGTTAAATCCACATTGAAACCAACATATATTCTTATTGGCCTCACAGATAACTATATCATACACACAAAAAAAAGTCAAATTTTATCGTGTTCGCAATATTTTCAGAATGTCTTTGTATGTTCGCAGACCGTTCTTTTTCAGCATTTCAAAAGTTTGTATTAAATCGTCTTTGTTATCACAGACCAGATTTTGTACATTTGTAATTTGGGTATTGTTTTGTGAACTTTTGACTGCATTTACCAGGGCGTTTCCAGACAATCTTATCATCACGTCGCCTTCGATAGTCAACAAATTATCTTTATTGTCATAATCTATGAAAGCGTGTTCCATCGGATTTACGTTCAATCCAACAATGTCTCGTTCAAACCACATATCAAATATTTGTGCGGCGATAAAAATGTTGCCGTATTTTTCAGGAAAGAAAGCGAAACTAAACAGATATTTTTTATCGAACTTTCTTAACCCCACTTGAAAGTTATTATAACTGTTAAGTTTGGGGTCTTTTATCGATGCAAAACTAAGCATTGTTGATTTTGATGCGCCCAGTGGACATTGTGGTGCGTGCGCTATACACAGCATTTGTTTTTGTATTTGTTGTTTTTCTGCGACTGTATAGCCTAATTCTGACATTCTTTGTTGCATCATTTCTTCTAGTTTCAGAAAAGTATACGCGCCATGGCAATGTGCGATAAATGTAATTTTTCTGATGTTTTGAATTGCAGCTTGCAAGGGCAATCTTTTACCGTTTTCTTCCAATCGTGGTCGAATTACAATATCAAACAGTTGTTTTAAATATTCAGAATTAATATTTTCTGTGTTTTTTTCTGTGTCAAGTCGTATTTTACGTCCAAATTGTTTCATTTGAATATTTCGCGCTTGCTTTGGATTACAACCCATTTGTTCGTCGCCAAAATCATAAAACACAGAATATATGGCGACATCATTAATGCCTTCGCTGGTTAATTTATGTTCGATTTTTCTTGCATACCCATTTGCGGCCTTTGGATTGCGTGTCCCATCCCCACCCAGCATTAGTACTGCTGCTTTATCTACAGGAATTTGATTAACGTTTTCCCAGTTGTTTTTTGACGGGTCATTTATACGTTGTCCGATATGTATATTGCTGTGCAATAATTCCCATTGTCCCAGTTTGCGCGCGACAATCCGAACAGTTTTTAAATCGTCGCCAGCCATTTTTTCTGCTGTAATCATCAGTGTCTGTGCGCGATTTTTGTATTTGGGGTCGTCATAAATTTTGGTGAGTAAATTAACTATTTGTCCCAACAAAAAGTTATCGAATTTTTTTGTTTTTAATATATATTCGGTCAGTTCTAAAAAGGTTTCCGCTGCGGACTTGTCACAGGCGATAATTTTGTCTAATTGTTTATATGTCTTGGAAATTTGTTTAGGGTCTGAATTTTTATGAATTGTGTATCGTATAAACTCCAAAATATCATTTCTAAGACTGGGTTTGTTTTTATAAATAATATTCAGGCTGACAGAAAACAGAAAGCGTTTAAACTTGCTATAAATTTTTTCGATGTCTTTTATACTGTCGTCTTTTGCAGATAAATCGTTCATTACATATTACCTTCGTGTTTTTGGATAGATGATAGCACAAAAAAACAATATGTCAAACGCAAAAGTCTTGAAAAAGTTTGTGTTTTTTGATAAAATTAGCTCAAACGAAAGGAGAAATAATGAGCAAAGTTAGCGAAATATCCGCATATCACGAAAATTTAATTAAAACCGGTCTGCTACGCCTAGGAAACCGGCCATCTGTATGGGCACAACATTTTGGGGATATGTCAAATATAAACTATCCATGGAAACTGCATTTGTATGCCAAGGGGTATGATGATTGGTACAACTTGGCGCGCGTAGTTATTCCTTACTTAGTTCGTGAAAACGCAACTTTTAAAACTGTTAATTATAACCCACATTGGGTTGGTAATTACCCTATTTTAGAAGACGATAGCGAACAATTTGGTAAAGCTTTTACAATATATCCAAATAATCAGAAAGAGTTTGAAAAATTGGTCCTTGGCTTGAACGAGGTTATTTTGCACGCAAATTTACATACTGACCCGGAACTAGACGAAGACTATCATAACATTGCATTTGAAAAGACACTTGGCGATACGGGGCGTATTTTCTATCGTGTTGAACGCGATAAACAGGGCGAATATATCGGTTCCAAAGCTGCCAGAAAAAAGAATCCCTCAAACCCATATAATCCATTTGGTTTCCCGGACCCGTTTGCGAATTTATTGCCATCTAGTAACGCGCCAAAAAAACAACATGCACAACAAAAAGCAAACACTGGGTCTGGTTCTTTCTTGGATGCGTTATACAAAATCGGTACCACAGAAAAAATATTAAACAGTTCTGATGGTAAGGGTGGTTCTGTGTATTTTTATCCGCACGATGCAAAAGATATGGCGACATTGGAATCTTTGTTGCGTGCTGCTGGTATGAAATACGATATACATTACAGCAGTTTGTTGAGCAAAAACGTTCTGCGTGTTTCAAACAAAGATTTGACAGTGCAAATCCCAGATAAACCCCATAACGCGCCACAACAGAAAGATGCAGGAAAATTCAAAAGCGGCGAAAAAAATATTCAGAAAAAAAATAAAGAGAAGTCTTTTATTGAAATATTAAAAGAAGCATTTGGTCGCAGGGTTTAATCCATCACAACCATCTACAAAGTTGGCTTTTCCCTTTTTATTCCCGCCGCCACGATGGTTCGTTCCTCTAATCCCCACCATCCTTGGCGGCGGGGGGCTCTGAAAGGGTATCTGGGGGGGGCTTAGAATACATTATCTACTGTTATTAATCGGATTAGTGTATTTTTTTCTTATGCGCGTATATTCCCAAAACGTTGACTTTGCTTGCGTCACATCGATTTGCGTTTTTTTATTTTGATATGCAATCTGTTTTTTTGCCCACTTATCTGATTTAAAGAACATATCAATATTCACCGGAAAGTAAGTATATTTTTCTGGCGCTTGTTGAATTTGCGATTGTAAATCAGCATTTTCGATTTTCGTCAGATAAAATACATCAATTAAGTCGTTGTCAAATGCATACTTATACACTTGCGCCCCACCACAAACAAATATTTTTTGACAGTGATTAAAAGACATTATCGCGTCTTCAACACTTTTGCCCAGCCACAGATTAACATCTGCCCAGTGGTTATTATATTGCGAACTAAGAACAACATTAATTCTGCCACTCAGGGGTTTATTGCCCATACCCACGAACGTTTTTCTGCCAAATATACATGGATAACCCATAGTTGTTTTTCTAAAAAATTGTAAATCTGTGGGACAGTGCCATGGCATAACGTTATCTTTGCCGATAACATTTTCTGGGCCAACTGCAACAATCGCGCAAACAACAGGGTTGAAATTCATTTGTTCTTCCTTTGTTTTGTATAGTATAAAAAAAATTATCGTTTTCAAGGCATAATAATGATTGACCCACCTTGGTATTTTTTACTAACATTCGCATTATGAGAAGAATGTTTTTCTTTTTAAGCATAGTTTCAGTGTGTTTGCTGTCTGGTGTTGCAAATGCTGCTCAATATCGTGCGGCCTTGGTTGCAGATATGGATACAGGTCGTGTATTATACCAAGAAAACGCAAACGAATTAAATTATCCGGCCAGTTTGACTAAAATTATGACATTGTACTTAACCTTTGATGCGTTGGAACATGGTCGTCTGTCCCTGGATGATTATTTAATTGTATCACAGTCTGCCGCAAATGCTGAACCTGTAAAATTAGGCCTTGCGGCCGGGTCAAAAATTCGGGTCGAAGATGCGATAAAGGCATTGGCGGTATACAGTGCTAATGATGTTGCGCGTGTTTTGGCCGAAAATCTAAAAGGCGGTCAGGAAGAATCCTTTGCTGACTTAATGACGCGTGTTGCGCGCCAGATTGGGCTGAATAACACAAATTTTGAAAATTCATCGGGACTGCCAAATGACGACCATATGTCAACTGCGCGTGATATCGCATTACTGTCAATGGCTGTGTACAAGCATTTTCCACAATATTGGCATTTTTTTGGTATAAAATCGTGGACTTATAACGGCAAGACTTATACCAACGGCAATCGTTTGCTAACGTCTTATAATGGTTGTGATGGTATGAAGACGGGGTATACCAAGAAATCGAAATATTCATTGGTTGCAACTGCACATCGTGATGGTCGTCATTTAATGTCTGTGGTTTTAGGTGCTGAAAACAAAGATGTTCGTGCAAATGTTGCGGCGCAAATGTTGACCAAGGGCTTTGCAATGTTGAATTCTGGGGCAGGGGGTGTCGTAAAGAATACTTATGTCCCACCAGTGCAAACCGCGCAACCTGTTGTCAACGAATCAAAAACTGTGCCATCTACGTTTTCTGCAGCATACAATACCGCAACTGCTGCCGCTGCGCCACAGTATAACAACAATAAAACCGCCCCAAAAACAAACAACGTTGCCACTGGTGGTTCGGGGGTTCAGTTTGGCGCATTTTCGTCCAGCGGTGCCGCGCAAAATCAGGTTGTAAACGTACGCAACAAATTGGGTGTAAATACGGTTGTTGAACCAACTGGTACTGGTTTGTATCGTGTGCGCATATATGGGTTGTCTGAATCCGCCGCCCAGAAATTAAAATCATCTGCGACTGCAAATGGTATTGACAGTTATGTTTTTCACTAGTATTTTATATCTGCCATGAATCCAAAGATAGAAAAGTTAATAAAATTGTTTGCAAGATTACCGCGTGTTGGTTCGCGTGGGGGGCAGCGTATTGCCTTGTCATTGTTGCAAGACAAAACAGGTCGTGGTGCGGCATTGGCATCTGCGATAATTGATGCAACTGAAAACATTGCGCCTTGTCCACGTTGTGGTGTTTTAACAGACCGGCAATATCAGTGTTGTGAATTTTGTCGTGATACCAATCGCGCAAATGGTCAGTTGTGTATTGTTCGTGATTTATCAGATGTTTGGGTTTTGGAAAAGTCATCTGTTTTCCAGGGTCGCTATCATATTATTGGCGGTCTGTTGTCTGGTGCATCTGGCGTTTTACCCCAAGATTTAAATATTTCGCAAATTCCGCAACGAATTCAAGACGAACAAATTTCAGAAATTATTTTCGCATTACCCAATACTGTCGAAGGAAAAACGACCCAGCACTATATAATGTCTGTGATTGGCGATGTTGACGGTGTGCGTTTTACGGAATTGGCATCTGGTGTTCCATTGGGTGGCGATTTAGATTATCTGGATGACGGCACATTGACATTGGCGTTTGGGGGGCGCAAGGCACTATGACAAACGATATTTTTTCATTAGCGCCAGTGTCTGCGATGATGCGAATGTATGGGCTGGAACCTAAAAAGCAATTTGGTCAGAACTTTTTATTTGATTTAAATTTAACGGGTCGCATTGCGCGCAGTGTTCCTGGTATTGAAAAGATTCCTGTTTTGGAAGTTGGACCTGGGCCTGCTGGTTTAACGCGCGCATTATTAATGGCTGGTGCGCCACGCGTTATCGCCATCGAAAAAGACAAAACCACAGAACCAATTTTGAATGATGTAATTGCGGCATCTGATGGTCGGTTGTCTGTGATATACGATGATGCGTTACGCGTAAATTTTTCTGCGCTGGGGCTGACAGAATATGCGATATGCGCAAATTTACCGTATAATGTTGGCACTGAACTATTGATTGCCTGGCTGCAGAAAATTGCGTCTGGCGAACCGATACGTTCCTTGACATTAATGTTTCAACGCGAAGTGGCACAACGTATTGTTGCCACACCATCGGACAAGGCTTATGGTCGCCTGTCTGTGTTAACGTCGTTGATTGCGGATGCCAAAATTTTATTTGATGTCCCCAGTACTGCGTTTTACCCCCAGCCCAAGGTTCAAAGTTCTGTTATTCAAATAATCCCAAATCCCGAAAAAATCAAACAGATTTCAAACCTTAATGGGATAGAGCAGATAACCGCTCGTCTGTTTAATCATCGCCGCAAAATGATACGCGCTATTATTCCAAACGTTGATTGGTCGCAATATGGTTTAACAGGAACAGAACGCGCCGAAAATTTATCGCCAGAAACATTTGCATTACTTGCTAAAAATCTGCTATAGTTTTACATATACAGAACATAGAGAGAGAAAATGTCCTTGTCAATCTTAGCATTTTTTGCTGTTTTATTCGTGCTTGTTTATTTTTTGCGTATGGCCAAGATAGGTGTGCTGGTTGCTTTTTTATTAACTGGTGTATTATCTGGGGTGTATGTATTTGACTTTTTTCAGTTAAATGAAACGTGGGCTTTTCTGGGCGAACTTGGCATTTTATTTTTGTGGTTTAACATCGGTTTGGAAATTAATATCAAGCGTTTATGGCGTATGCGGCACAGTATTTTTGGTTTTGGTGCTGCCCAGGTTATGATGGTTGTTATTATGTTATTTCCGATATTGTTTGGCGTAACGCAGTGGTCTGTATTGGGGTGTGCGATGGTTGCGATGTTGTTGGCTATGTCCAGCAGCAGCACAGATATTCAACTGCTGACGGACAGGAATCAGTTAAATACGACAATGGGCTATCAGGCTTTTTCGATACTGTTGTTCCAAGATTTACTGTCGATACCATTGTTGGCGATGTTGCCAATATTCGCGGGTCGAACATTTAATTTAGGTGCAAATATAATTGATATTTCTGTTATATCTGTTGCATTAATTTTATCGGTAATAATCATCGGTCGCTTTATAATGACCCCGATTTTACGTTGTGTTGCGAAACTAAAATCCAAAGAGGCATTTTTGCTGGCCATTGTATTAAATGTAATTATCTGGGCGATATTGATGGATTTGATGGGGTTGCCATCTGGACTTGGCGCATTTTTGGCTGGTATGTTAATGTCTGAAACGATTTACAGACATCAAATTTCGTCCGAGATATCACCATATTACACATTGTTTATGGCGTTCTTCTTTATTGCGTTGGGTATGGGATTAGATTTGCCGTTGCTGGGGCATTATTGGTACGTCGTTTTGCTTGGGTTGGTTGCGGTTATGTCGTTAAAGTTTTTTGCGATGTATATAGTTGCGCGTGTTCGTGGTGTGTCTGCCCCAGATGCGATAATGATTGCCTTGTTATTGGCCCAGGGCGGTGAATTTGCATTATTGATGTTACAAACGATGAAGACAAACAACATAACATTTATTCCGTCTGCCCACGAAGAAATTTTAACCGCTATAATAATATTATCGATGATGATAACACCGTTATTATTGTTGTTGCACGATTATTTGCAAAGGCGTGGAAAACTATTTTCACAGCGCAATGTTCGCGCGTACAACACATCGGGCGACAAAACAAAGCCTGTTGTTGTCGTGTGTGGCTTTGGGCGCGTTGGTCAAATTGTCTGTCAAATGCTTGATTCCAAGAAAGTCCCGTACGTTGCGATTGATTTAGATGTCAGTGCGGTTATGATGGGGCGCGCCCAGGGTTTCAATGTTGTTTACGGCAACACCACCGACAGGGATGTTTTGATTGATTTTGGTTTAAGCAAGCGACACACGCGCGCTGTTGTTATTGCGTTGGATAACGCAACCACCGCACGCAAAACAATATTAACAGTAAAATCCATTGCAAAACGTATGAAAATATTTGCGCGCGCACGCAATCTGGCGGATTCCCAGATGTTGTTGCGCGAAGGTATTGAATTCTCGTTGCCCGAAACGATTGAGTCCTCTTTTATGTTGGGGTCTGCGGTTTTAAAGCAATTAAACATTTCGGACGCGTCAATCAAGACCTTGATGGATGATATGCGAACAAACAACTATGAAACATTATCAACGGTAATATCTGATAAATATGACTAGTGGTTTATTATTGCGCGCTGGATTTTTTGGTGCTATGTTAATAACTGTCCAATAGAATAAATAAAAGGAAGATTTTATGTTATTATCAGGAAAAAAGATTTTAATCACAGGTGTTGCGAATGACTGGTCTATGGCGTGGGCGATTGCCAAGCGTGCAGCGGCGGCTGGGGCACAGATTGCGATGCCTTATGCGATGCCTGCGTTGGAAAAGCGTGTGCGTCCATTGGCTGAATCGATTGGTGCTGAATTTGTCCAAGAATGTAATGTTCAAAACGATGCCCAGATGGATGATTTGTTTAATAACATCAAAGAAAAATGGGGACATCTGGACGGTGTTCTGCACGCGATTGCATTTTCTGACAAAAATGAATTGATGGGTCGCTATGCCGATACAACGCGCGAAAATTTCAAGAACACAATGGACATATCAGTATATTCGTTGGTTGATATTGCGCGCCGCGCATCTGCGTTAATGTCGGACGGTGGCAGTATTATAACATTGACGTACTATGGCGGCGAAAAGTCTGTTCCAAATTATAATGTTATGGGTGTCGCAAAGTCCGCGCTGGACAGCAGTGTTCGCTATCTGGCGTCTGATTTTGGTCGCGATGGTATTCGTGTTAACGCAATTAGTGCTGGGCCAATTATGACCTTGGCGTCCAGTGGCGTTGGTGGGTTCAAGGCAATGTTGCGCTTGAATGCGGATACAACCCCATTACGTCGTAATATGACGTTGGACGATGTTTCTGGTGCTGCATTGTATTTGTTCAGTGATTTGTCCAGTGGTGTAACAGGCGAAGTTCATCATGTTGACTGTGGTTATTCGACAACAGGAATGTTGCCAAATGAACTAAAAGATATTTTGTTGCAGAATTTGGATTAATTCCCTAAAAAAAACCGCCAATCGGCGGTTTTTATTTAATTTTTTATAAAAATATGATACAATATTCTTATAACGAACAAGGAAGGAAATAATGCGCATCAAATCCATTTTTATAACATTTGTCGTCAGTTGCTGTGTTTGCACCAATGCGTTTGGTGCTGGGCTTGGTAACGATACAGACATAACAGATTACAATACAAAACTGCAAACGATATCTACACTGGAAAACGATATTGCGATTTTAGAAGACGAACTGAAAAAGTGTGAAAAATCCAAAAAAGGTTGGAAAGCGGCAACTATCGCAGGCGCGATTGGTGTTGTGGCAACTGGTGTTGCGGCTGGTGTCCAGGCGTCCAAGATAAAACAGAACAAAGCAGAAATTAGTGATTTGCATAAAGATATTTCGAATAAGAGAGCTGAATTGGGGGAATAGTATGAAATACGGATTGATTTTTTCTTTATGTGCATTGTGTCCAGCTATTGCATTTGCGGATTCTCTGGATAATAAAATTGCCACTTTGACTAAACAGAAAATGGATTTGATTAACAGTCTTGAAAAATGCCAAAAGGCTACTGGTATTTAAAGGTTGCAGGAATTGCGACCCTGGGGGTCAGTGCGATTGGTGTTGGTGCGAGTGTAACTCAGGCTAAAAAAATAAAAACTCAAAACGTAAAAATAGGTAAATTGCAAGATACACAAAGCAGTTTAGAAACTCAGATAGAGCAAAAAAAGGCAGAAGCAGCAGCAGAAGAAGCACGCTTGGCTGCCGAAACAGCCGCAATGTCGGCCATTGCCCAACAACAAGAACAACAAGGCGAAGATGCAACAGAGAAAAGGGTTGAAGAAGAAACTGTTGAAGGGGAGGGCGAAAATCAAGCTAATATAGTTGTACCAGAAGATAAAGTCAAAGAAAACCCAACTGAAAGGACAGATGGTGGCGCTTGTACAGACGCAGAACTTGCATCTGTGTCGGCTGCAACTGGAAAGTGGTCTGTCAAATCAAATAAGTGCATTCCCACATCATGTGTGGACGGTATGTTCTATGTTCTGAAAAACAATGTCCCAGATGGTTGGTGTATAAAAAATTGTACGGGGCTTCAAGACTATGAAGGTACAGAGGGTTCTTGGTCCCCAGGTGGAAAATCTTGTAATCTGACACCGAAAAGCAAAGCATCAGCGACATCAAAAGCAGAGAATACACAGGCTAAAGTGGACGTTGTTGCAGAAAAAACACAACACACAGAAACCAATAAAGATATTACAGCAAAAGAAGAACAAAAAACACAACCATGGTCTGCGGATTGCGAAACAACAAATTTAGGCATTGTATCAAATGAATGGGCTTGCGATGCACAGTGTCAGCAATACAGTGAAAAGAATGAATGTTTTTTACGTTATCAAGCCTATCACTTTAATGAACAAGACAGCAGTTGTTATTGTAACCCAACAAACGAGATTATTAATCAGAATAATCAAAAATTTGTACCTTCTTTTAATATGAACAATCCATCAAACCTACCTGTGGTGGCCGAAGAAACACAAAAAGCTCTTAACGCAATGTTTGACTTTGGTAAAAATGGTTATATACAGAACAGAAAATAAAAAACAAGTGGTCGTATTAAGAACGCTCTCGGCATCCTTGCCGGGGCGTTTTGTTTAATCTATTACACAGTGGTTCTTTTCTTTTAATCCCCACTCACCTCGTATCAGGGTCTACACGCTCAGACACTCGTCGTTCCCGCGCATCAGTCCCCACGCGCTCACACATTCGTCATACCCGCGCAGGCGGGTATGAAGTGCCCCGCAGGGACAATATAATCCATATCAATCCCCACAAACCCTGGAACTTAAAAACTCTTGTCATTGCTAGCAAGCAACGCGCAACGTGGCAATCCGGTCAGATGTATTCATTAAAAAAAATCCCCAAGGATTCAACCTTGGGGTGTTTTATTATTTCTTTTTACGTTTTGTCTGTGGTTTTGCTTTGACAACCTTTGCAGGCACAGTGTTTTTGTATTCCCTGTACAGCATTGATCCACAGGTATATGCCAACACAGCCGATACAGCCGCAATCAAGCCTGGAATTAATCCATCAGAAAAATACACAAAGAACACAACCGCAACAACAAAAACGATTGTATAGCCCAAATTTTTAGACAAAACATTCAGCCATCTATCAAACATTTTTTCTCTCCATTTTCATACATACAACGTATTATAACACAATTTAATTAAAAAGGCATTTAAAATATGGGGTAAGCCTCTAAAAAACATTCCTGTTATTTTTGATACAAAACTATCACTTAAGCTTCATTGTTATTGCAAAGCGCAGTAATCCAGTCGTGTGTATTCTGCCTTAATCCCCACCAGCCAATAATTTTTGTAAACATAAAAAATGCCACCGATGTTTCAGTGGCATCCAAAGGGAGATATATATGAATACTTTTCTGTAATTTATGGTTTACAGCACCACATATCCGCCCAGTCTTGCTGTTCTTGGAATTGGCGCAAACGAAGAACGTGGGCTGACATATATGTTGCCTGTGATGACAAAGTCGCCACAGAACTGCAACATATTCACATCACGCAGAAACAAGTTCCCATTGATGCGAATATTGCATGGCAATACATACTTGCGCATATTCTGCAGGTACAGATTGCCGTTAACTTGTGAATTGTTTTGTAACAATGCCCCGGCGCTGCGGTTATCAATAATCACATCGCCCC
>CALCEG010000152.1 GCA_937900435.1 uncultured Alphaproteobacteria bacterium | reverse complement strand
TTCATATTCTGTACCTGATTTCAGTTCGCCAACATCCGCACCCAATCCAAAATGACGATAATCAGACACGCGTGCAAACCCCAGATATTTCCCATTCAATGTCAACGACACGCGCAATCTGGGCAAACCATCACCCGAAACAACAATGCGACCTGTTGATAAATAATCAATTTTTGAAATTGCCAAATCGCCATCATTCAGCATCTTTGGCGCTTGTAATAAAGTACTGCCATTTTGCGTCATTAACAAAGACACAGAATTTTCAGTTCCGCTTTCCGGGATATACACAAAAACGTTATCTTTTGATTTTGAATCTGGGTTTGTTCCCAACAAAGAAATCACATAGTTCCCAGCACCCCACGCAGTCGCAGGTGTATAAACAAATTCGCCTGCATAATTAGTACGTTCTGTCGCAACGATTTTTCCATCAACTGCAATCGAAATATTTTGATGTGGCAACCAACGTCCTGCAATTATAACATTACCGCTTTTTTCGATACGCACAATATCAAATTCAGGATATGCGTCTTCTTTAATTTCCACATTTCGTATTTTTGTTTCAACAGGCTGCACAATTGGTTCTGGGACAGTCGGCACAACAATCACGCGCGATGGCACACTGCCACGAACAAACAAACCCCAAATCGCAACCAACAACCCAAACACTATACATGCCACAGGAAACCAATACGCACGAAACAAAGCCTTTTGTTTGTCTTTATTTTGTTTTTGTTCTTGCTTTTGTTCTGTTGTTTTATCTGCTCTTTTAGCAAACAAATTTAACGATTTCAAGAACCCACGCGTATATTCGCGGCGATTTTCCAGCCAATCATTTTGCTGTGCGATTGCATTATCAATCATATCATCTGTTGAACGTTTAGTCTTGCCCATATTATTTTGGTTTTTCTTTGACATTACCAAGTCTCCTGAATTTTATCCTTGTTGTTTTTAGACAAATTATTGCAAATAATATTTCTTTGTCAACTTATTTATGATATAATAAAGGCGCGAAAACAAATAAATCAAAGGAAAGATTATGAAGAAAATAGGAATTATGACAACAGGGGGCGACTGCAGTGGTCTGAACACAACAATTCAACGCGTATTAACTGGTGCAAAAAAACGCGGTTGGCAGGTATGGGGAATACTGGACGGCACAGACGGACTGTATGTAAATCCACCTGCGGTACTTCAATTAAATGAAATGTTATTACCGATTGAAAACGCACGTCTTGCAGGCAGTTTTTTACACAACGGGCGCGCAACGGCACTGAACTTTGAAACCGCAGCCGAGCAGGGCAAAACCATCGAATTCAATGAACATTTAAAGAAGTCTTTAAAATCGCTAAATCTTGACGCATTAATTTTAATTGGTGGAAACGGCAGTGCTTCGCTTGCGTGGGCAAACCGCGACATTTACCAAGATTTACAACTAATCTGTATACCAAAAACCATTGATATGGATATGCCATTAACAGAAAACACAATTGGTTTTGACACCGCGGTTCAGCAATTAACATCTTTTTGCGACCAATTATTTCTAACCGCGCGCAGCCATCATCGCTGGTTTGTTGTTCAGGCAATGGGACGCGACTGTGGTCAACTGGCGCTGCACGCTGGCATTGCGTCTGGGGCATCTGCAATATTAATCCCAGAAATAAAATTCGACATTGATAATCTGGTATCGCACATACAAAATGCCGCCACCGATTATGGTATTATTATGGTATCCGAAGGAATTTCATTACGCGGCCATTCTGGCAAGCCAGCCGATATGATTTCACGCAAATTAAGTGCCGCCGGCCTTTTAAATCGTACAGCATTCCCCGAACACATCCAACGTGCTGGCGACACAGTTGCAACCGACCGAATATTGGCAACACGATTTGCTGATTGCGCATTAAACGCCATTGAAAACAATGAAACATACGTTATAACAACATTAAACTGCAACGAAGTTCACACCGTATCTTTATCAGAATTTATTTCTGCAGGCGAACAGATATCTGACCCCAAGATTCCAGAATTAATGACATCAAACGCATATGTATCCCCGGACGACCCATTATTGGACGTTGCCCACAATATGGGAATTTATATTGGTGAAACAAAGTAAAAAAATGCCCAAACGGGCATTTTTTACTTCATCTTTTGCGCCAACTTATAAAAATTTTGTGCAATTATACAATTTGACTTCGCGCAAACATTTTCTATATCCGACTTTTTATTCTTTGCTATTTTATCACACTTTTGTTCTGTCAACGCGCAACGCGCCCCATCAGCACAATCTTTCACCAAAGATATTCTTTTGTCTTTTAGTGGAATTGGTTTCCCAGCTGGATTTCTGGATGCGATTTTTTTTGAACGAAATAACAACGCCTGCGTTTCTACATCATGAATTAAATCAGAAACCGTTATTGTTTTATCAGTGTGTCTCACCACCCTCGACCTTATAACCGTTAGGATAGATAAGCAATACGCTTGTGTTAGGATAGTCGCGCTGCAGCTGTACAAAGACATGGTCTAACGACGGGCGGAAAGATATCGAACCTCTGCGTGCACTCACCACAATGAGCAGATGGTCCTCTCTTATTATCTTTGAAAGACGTTTCAGGTCGTTACCGCCATCGGTCTCGAAGAATTGTGCGTTTATTGGCGAACACTCTTTCAACTGTTCTCTTATCTTGTCCATTGTATCGGGATGACCATGATACATCATCTTACAATCCAAACCGCTTGCCATACGCGCCGTCTCCTCTACCCAATAGGCAAATCCGGCCTCATATTCGGCTTTGGCAGGGAATGTGATGTGTATTGTGCGCACAGTGTTCAAAGGAATGTTCATGCGCGCCATAACAACCTGACAATCGACAGCGTTCAGCACTTCGGGCAACACATTACCCAAGAAGCTGTCGTTGGCGGTTTCTCTCTTATGGAATCCAAGAATAAGTTCGCGATAATCGTTCTCCTTTACTTCGTGTATGATACCATGCGCAAGGTTGGTTGTAAGACGCATTTTGGTAAGCAACGGCACATTGACTGACGCAGCTATGTTTGCCGCATTATCAAGCAACTTAGTCGCACCGGTCTGCAAAGATTTATCTTCATCGAGCACAACAGTAATTGCTGACAACGGAATTGTGCTGTTCTCCTTACGCACAAGAAGTGCCAAATCCATTAGTTTATCGACCATATTGGGATTGGCAAGCGCAATAAGGGTTTTCTTGGATGATATGCTTACAGGATTATTCAACACCGTACCTGAGACAATAAGCCTGCGCGATGCTCTGTCGGAGATAATGGAACTGACAAGACATGTCGCAAGAATAAGTAGGATAGTGCCGTTAAGAACATCGTCGTTAAGCAAGCGTGAGCCGTCGGAAAGTATTATTCCATGACCTACAAATGCCGCTGCAAGAGTTGCTGCAGCCTGCGATGTACTCAAGCCGAACATAAGAGCATGCTCATTGTTAGACATTTGGTAACGACGGGCAACAAGGAACGATGCAATCCACTTGCCTATAAGAGCTGTCGCAATCATCACACCGGCAACCAACAACGAACCGTCGCCGTTGAAAAGTACACGGATATCAATCATCATACCCACTCCTATAAGGAAATAAGGTATGAAAATTGCATTACCGACAAAGTCGATACGACGCATCAACGGCGATGAGTGCGGTATAAGCGGATTCAGCACAAGACCGGTAATGAATGCACCAAGAATACCCTCCAATCCTGCCGCTTGAGCCAATAGCGAAGCAAAGAAGATAATTACCATCACAAAGATGTATTGTGTTACGCTATCGTTGAATCGACGGAGGAAATATTTTGAGAGTTTAGGCAATAGCCAAAATACGATTATGCTGAAAAGTAGAGTGGATATACCAAATTTAATCCAATAC
>CALCEG010000151.1 GCA_937900435.1 uncultured Alphaproteobacteria bacterium | reverse complement strand
GAATTTATCCAATTTTTAGCGTTTTGGGCAATTACATTGTATGCAGCCAATCCATTGTTATCTGCGTAAAGTGCGATTTTAGGGTCGTGCATCGCGCCATCGTTAACGCGACAATCACCACTGGCGATATAAGGCGGATTCGAAACAATTATATCAAACAACCCGATTTTTTTATTTCGCGATGAAAACTTACCGTATTTTATTTTTACCGATTCCTGCAGTTCTAAGTCACGAACATTCTTTCTGGCAACACGCAGCGCACGCCACGAACGGTCAATTCCAACACCAGACGCGCCATAAATATTTTTTACCAGCGCCGATATTATACACCCTGTTCCTGTTCCTAAATCCAAGATTCTGGGACATGCCCCAGTACCACAATCAGCAATTACCGCTGCGACCAGGGTTTCTGTATCTGGACGTGGATCCAAGGTATATTCGTTAGTGTAAAACTTTAACCCAAAAAACCATTTTTGATGAATTATCTTTGCCACAGGCACACCTGCGCGCAACATTCGCGCAAATCGGCGCGCACGCATACCTGATATACGCTTTACATTATCAGTTATTATTCGTGCGGCACGAATTCCGCCCGATTGTTGCAATAATTCAAAAACTTGATTTCTTGTCATAAAGCAATTATAATCTGCCGTATGGAAAAAGCAAAAAAAATAATCACTATCACAAACCTTACGCGTATGGTTATAGCATTGGCTACACTGCTGGGGCTGATTGCGATATACTTGGTCGTGGGTGGCGACAAGGACAACACACCAACAGATGTCGAAACAAACAAAACAGTTATTGTCGTTGCATCTGGGGACACATTATCTGGACTGTTGCTGGCCCAGGGGATGAGCCACAGCGACGTTCACGCCATCGATAAAGTATTAAAGTCTGACGCAAAAATTTCAAGTCTGCGCGCAGAACGCGACAAATTGGAATTCATACGCCCAGACGAAAACGCACCTGTATCAAAAATTGTCGTAATAACATCACCTTGGAATCAGGTTGAATTAACGTGCGATAATTCTGGGGCATGGCAATGCAAACAGGTCGATATTACACGCGATACGCGCGCTGTACACAAATCGGGCGAAATCCAAGACGGGGACAGTTTTTATTTAGCTGGCTCACGCGCTGGGATTCCTGCTGGGATTTTGGCAGACGTGTACGATTTACTGGCGTTTGAAATGGACTTTGAACGCGACGTTCGCGCCGGTCAAAAGTTTTCTGTACTGTACGAAGAAAATTATTCAGATGGGGAAAAAATTGATTCTGGTCG
>CALCEG010000150.1 GCA_937900435.1 uncultured Alphaproteobacteria bacterium | reverse complement strand
CCCAACTGTGACATTTAATATCCCAGATGGTTCAGTAAATGTAAATGCAAAAACAGCCACCGTCACGGCAGATACATCGGTAACAATCGATTCGCCAGCAACCAGCATTACAGGAACTTTGGATGTGTCTGGGGCAATTACAGCCAGTTCGACCTTAGACGTTACCGGTGCCGTAACAGCAGGTTCAACCATAACAGCAACAGGTGACGTGATTGGTGCAACAATCAGCTTGTCTACGCATAAACACTCGGGTGGAACTATCGAAGGCAACACGGGAACCCCAATACCATAATAGGAGAATAAAATGGCAGATATATGGAATGATAAAACACAAATACCAACAATCGGGAGTAAGGTTGTGGTTAAATATGTATTGGGTTCTGACGAACCTTATGGTTTCTTTGACGTTACCAGTTCTGCAATTCAATCAATCTGTATTGCGGACGACGTTGAAGGTTGGCAATATGCATCTGATTTTATGCCTACAACATCTTCAAAAAATCTTCTTTCTGGATTCAAAGAAGGTGTTGATAATGATTGGGCACCAACTGTGGATGGATATATTCAAGTGGAAAAAGATATTCAAATGTTACGCCAACAAATCGACGCACGTATACAAACACTTCCAAATGAAGTAGATGGTTTTGATGGGGTGGATTATATCAATGTTATATTTGGCTCAGCCTCGGTACAACAAAAAGCCGCTGCGTTAGCCGAAGTAATCCAAAACATTCCAGCGGTTAAAGGTGTTACATTTATCAATGCGTCTTGGTTAAACAAAATGGCAGGTACGTTCAAATTCACTTTCAATATTCAAAGTATATTTGGTGACTTGCAATTTAATATGGGATTAGATACTCAGAATAAAAAAGTGATTGAAATAAATTCGTAAAACGATTATAATTAAAACAGGTAGGTTGATTATGGCGAAAAAGAAAACAGCTTTTACAGACCCTCGTCTGAATGAATTGGCAAATATCATAAGTGGTATTTATATGGGACAAGTTCAACCCGGCAAACCACTTAATAAAACAAACTCGCTTGATTTTATTCGTGCACAATTACGTGGCGAAGTTTTGACACTTGACCGTATTTCTTTGTCAAGAATGTATATGCAGTTTGGTTTGTGTCAGGCGATTGCAGAAGTTCCTGTTTTCGACGCATTTCGTAACGAACCAATCGTTCACGCATATTCTCACTCTAAAAATGCTGTTTCTTCCCCAGAATCAGCTACAATTACCTATAAACCACAAGGTTTGTTAAAAAGACTTACAAACGTCTTCACAATGAAACATAACGAAGAAGACGAAAAAGTTCAAGACAACCCAGAAGACGAACAAGCACAAATGGCTGTTGATAAACGTAAAGAATGGGAAAAGAAAGCAGCCGAAATTGATAGACGTGCAAAAGAAGAAGCCCAAAACAATCTTGCAACACCGGCGGAACCTTGGAAAGTCAAAGCGTTGATGATGGCGGCAAAAGAAAGTCGTTTGTACGATGCATTAAAGTCTGCTGCCATTTGGGGTCGTGTATTCGGTGGCGGTGCCGTAATTATAAATACACCAGACCACGCAGGCCGTCCAGACGAACCATTGGATTTAAAAAGATTGCGTAAGGGTGACCGAATCGATTGGATTGTTGCTGATTGTTGGGAATTGATGGGTTGCACTGCAGACGTTCAAATAAGTTCACCAGACGTTAATGTTAATTGGCAAGAAG
>CALCEG010000149.1 GCA_937900435.1 uncultured Alphaproteobacteria bacterium | reverse complement strand
GACGCCAAGATTCATAAGCCTGAACAAGTAAGCCAGATTGCTAGTTCTATTCACCAATTTGGATTTGTGAATCCAATCTTGATTGATGAAAACGGTGAAATCATCGCCGGGCACGGACGATTTGAAGCAGCAAAAACACTGAATTTACCGCAAGTTCCTGTAATACGTATCGGGCATTTAACAGATGTTCAAAAACGCAAATTACGTATCGCAGATAATCGTATTTCTGAAAACGGTGGCGGTTGGAACGCAGATATCTTGAATATAGAAATCAGTGAATTATGCGAACTGGAAGATGTTTCAGATATAACAATCATCGGCTTTAACGACATTGAAATCGACCAAATCTTGGCGGAACCACGAACCAAAGCGGAAGTACAAAGACTGAATACTGCCCCCTATATCGCAGATGACGAAATAATATCCATACCTGGCGATATTTGGGAATTTGATGGCGGTCACAGAATTATCTGTGGCGACAGTACAAAACGCGAAACTTTCGAAACCCTGATGGGTAACAAGCAGGCAAATCTAGTTTTGCAAGATCCACCGTTTAATATAAAAATTAAGGGTTTTGTTTCTGGCAACGGCAGTGTAAAACATCCAGATTTTGCCATGGCCGCTGGGGAAATGTCAGATTCTGAATATACGGAATTTCTTGGTAAAAACTTTGCCCTGTGTTCCGAGTATGCAACCGACAATGCCATGGTTTTCAATTTCATAGATTGGCGGAATATTATGCCTATGTTGATCGCCTGCAAACAACATTTCGCACGATATATCAACCTGTGCGTGTGGGTTAAAAACAAGGCGGGCATGGGAACACCATATCGCAGTCAGCATGAATTGTGCACAGTATTCTTGAATAAAGGTGGCAAGGTTCCAGACCATATCAAACTGGGGAAATACGGACGGAACCGCAGTAATGTTTGGCACTACTATGGATGTAATTCGTATGGTCCACACCGCAACGATTTGAAAATGCACCCAACCGTCAAAAGTTTCGAGATGTTAAGCGATATTTTGCTGGATGTAACCAGTATCGGTGACGTGGTTTTGGATTGTTTCTTGGGCTCTGGTAGCACCCTTATTGCTGCACAACGCCATAAACGTATTTGTTATGGTATTGAGTACGAACCCAAATATGTCGATACCTGTGTAAAACGTTTTTATGAGGCATTTGGTGTCGATGCGATAAATCTGCGTACTGGTAAAACATATACGGAATTGTTGGCGGAAAAACATGCAGCTAAGGAGGTGCAAAATGCCTAATGAACAAAAATGCGGGTTTTGTGTCCCGCCAAAAGAACACCAATATCAAAAGGGACAATCGGGCAATCCACGTGGTCGCCCACGTGGTGTTCGTAATCGCAATACGATTGTGCGTGAGCAAATGAACCGCAAAATAACTTTGACGAGTCCGGATGGCAACAGTCGTCGTATTAGTACCAAAGAAGGCATTATCGCAAAACAAACCAACAAAGCTCTACAAGGCGACCTGAATTCTGCAAAGTGGATAATGGAATTAAGCGATGTCGCAGATGCGGAATACGAAGCCATGTCCGTAGCACGCGAACACCTGAATCACGACGACAAACTAATATTGCAACAATACGTCAAATCGCACAATGGACAATAATATTACTGAATTAGATGTGTTTTATTCGTTATTACGAACAGATTTTAAATCGTTCGTTATCAAAGTATTCAATGAGATATCGGGCGGTGGCGGATACATAGATGGCGAATATATCGACCTGGTATGTGATTATATCGTTAATGTTATCAATGGTAATCAAAACCG
>CALCEG010000148.1 GCA_937900435.1 uncultured Alphaproteobacteria bacterium | reverse complement strand
TTGCGCATTTCGTTCTTGATTGCAGACCGGTACAGTATGCGCTTGTCCACCGTGATGGGGCGTGGTGTTGTACCGGTGTGATACGCCCACCACTTGGCCATTTTTAGTTTGTTCAGCATTGCCACACGCAACATCGCCACCCCATAACTCGGGGTACCGGGGCCGTCGAATATCTCGTCGGCCAGGTGTCGCCCGGCGCGACTGTTCAGAAGTTCCAGTATTTCATCGGCGGACTTTTCGGGGTGAATTTGCCCCAGGCGTTTAACCGTCACGTCCCAGATTGCGTTTCGGTGGTCTGGGCTGGCATAGTGTGCCGCCAGCGCACCATAGAATCCGTGTTGCTTGTTTATCGTTGCCATGTTGTGCCTCTTGCTTTTTCAACACAACAATGCCAACAAAAAATGGAATAGCTAGTGAAATAGACAGGAATACGCAAGAAAAATGCCCCAACTGGGGCATTGTTAGTTACACAATCTCAAAATACGACGCGTCAAACTCTTTTACGTCGTAATTTTTCTTCGGTTTGGCACCCAAACCATGCTCACGCATTAAACGTGCTAGCTTAGCCCCATTTATTAAAACAATTGTATAGCCATGTGCGCCTTTTGCGGCTTTTTCTGCTTTCTCTGAAAATTCAGAAGTCGTTATAAATACACCTTTATTTACATTATTTGTTGCCAGAGCGCCCACAAAATCACGCATTTCTTTTTCATTAACTTTGGAGTCTGTATAACGTTTGGCCTGCAAGTATATCTTGGACAGCCCCAGCTCATCTTCATCTATAATTCCATCAATGCCGCCATCCGCAACATATCTGGTTGGTGTACCCACACCATAATCCATAGCCTCCATTAAATCTACTACTATTGTCTCAAAGCGTCTTGGGTCAACAGTCTTTAAATTTGATAAAATATCATCTTCTAATACAGAATTAAGGTCGTTAATTGCACTTTCCAGCATTTCTTCTGGATCTATCGGCGTTTGACAAGTGGAATCAGGTGTATTTGGTGCGGATTGAGCTTTTGTTTTTTTACCTGTATTTGATGTGTTCATAAAGTTTACAAAATCAGGATACTTCATTAAATATGCGTCGTCTACTTTATCACCTGAAGAGGCGACTCTTTTGCCTTCATCTGTAATTTTATAACTACCACGTTTTACACGCTCCAAAAGCCCCGCACGAAACATAAAATATGCAGCCCAATACACACGACTAGACACAATCGGCTCGCCAGACTTCAATGTTTTATCTATATCTTCTGGTGTTAAGTTCAATATATTCACAACAGCGTCAATTACATCTGTACGTTTCATAATATCGCCCGATTTTGCATACACTTGCAATACAGGATTCATAAAATCTTGGTAGCTTGGAATAGACATAATTTTCCTCTTTTTTCAAGGATTATATCACAATATCTATTAAACACCATTTAAATTTATCAAGACATATTGTGATATATTTTAACTTATACAGGAAAGAAATAAAAAAACTGGACTTTTGGAGAATATTAAGAACAAATACGACAACTGTTTAAGAGGACGTATATGAATGTTTAGAAATATCGGCTATGCAAAATATATTGTAAGCGTATCCCCTTTTTAATCTTGAAGGAATTACTTAAAATCCGCCAGAAATTGAATCAAATGGCATCTGCATATAAATAAGAATTTTGATGGGTGCTTCGTAATTTTTGCAAATCCCCGCAAGTGAAAAATTACTGGATCAGTTTTGCTATATTTTCTATTATCAAGTCAAAGGAATGGAATACGTGATTGCTATACCCGCCAGATTGCCGGATTATATTGATTGCAAACCTGTCTTGAAATGGGCTGGTGGCAAGGGTCAGTTATTGGACCAAATCGAACCTAAATTGCCATTAAAACTGAAAATGGGCGGTATCAAACGCTATATTGAACCGTTCGTTGGCGGTGGTGCTGTGTTCTTTGATATCTATAATAAATACCAAATCCAAGAAGCATATTTGTTCGATATCAATCCTGAATTGGTTATTCTGTACAATGTTATCAAGCATAATGTTGATGAATTGATTGTTGAATTAACCAAATTGCAGACAGAATATCGATTGACCGAAAATCAAAAAGAATACTATTACGCACGTCGTGATGAATATAATGAATTCGACAAAGATATCGATGCAAATGTCTATCGTACCGGTTTTGTTCGCCGTGCGGCTTTGACGATATTCTTGAATCGGACTTGCTTTAATGGCCTGTTCCGTGTGAACAGCAAGAATAAGTTCAATGTTCCAATGGGCAAATATACAAACCCACGCATATTAGATGAAGAAAACCTGCGTAATGTGTCTGATGCTTTGCAGATTGCAACCATTATTCAGGGCGACTTTGGCGATACATCAAAGTATGTGACGGATGATACATTTATATACTACGACCCACCATACCGCCCAATTCGTGAGACTTCGTCATTTAATTCGTATGCGGTTGGTGATTTTGACGACAATGAACAAATCAGACTAAAGAACGTTTTTGATACCTGTCATCAAATGGGTGCTTTGCAGATGTTAAGCAACTCTGACCCAACAAACTATGTTGACGATCCGTTCTTTGACGACCTGTACCAAGATTATAAGATAAATCGCATTATGGCCAAGCGACTGATAAATTCCAAGGCGGACGGTCGTGATGCAATTCGGGAACTTTTGATTACAAATTATGAATAAGAAACAATATCGACTTTATTGTGAAGATTGCCTGAAAAAGTTAGCCGAAATCCCCGAAAACACTTTTGACATGATTTTTGCGGACCCTCCATACATGCTGTCCAATGGTGGTATCACCTGCCAGAATGGTTGTGTTGTTTCTGTGAACAAAGGCGATTGGGATAAATCGCATGGTCTTAGTGAAGATTTTGAGTTTCATAAAAAGTGGCTGTGTGCCTGTCATCGTGTCTTAAAGCCAAATGGAACATTGTGGGTCAGTGGTACATATCACAGCATTTATTCATGCGGCTATGCGATGCAGTTGCTGGGTTTTCATATCTTGAACGACATTACTTGGTTTAAGCCAAATGCCAGCCCGAATATGTCTTGTCGCTATTTTACAGCCAGTCATGAAACATTGCTGTGGGCCAGAAAGAACAAGAAATCTAAGCATACTTTCAACTATGAAGCGATGAAGAACGGCGATTTCCCAAAAGACTTCATTAAAAAGCCAGGCTGTCAGATGCGTAGCGTTTGGGCAATTGGCACACCGACCAAGGCCGAAAAGATACATGGAAAACATCCGACACAGAAACCATTGGAATTGTTAGAGCGCATAATCTTGGCATCAACCAATCCCGGTGATTTGATTCTGGATCCATTTATGGGCAGTGGCACAACTGGTGTCGCCGCACTGAAGCATGGCCGCCGCTTTGTTGGCATAGACATGGAATCACAATTTGTTGAATTGGCTGAAAAAAGATTATATGATGCATCTGAAAAGAAGGATTAAAAAATGAAATACAGTCAGATATTTAATAAGCTGTTGGGTTGCAAAAACGATGATGAGGTTTTTGACTACTTGGTCTGTAACCTGAAGGAAACCATCAAGTCGTGGGATTACTTTGTAAATTGGCAAAAAGTTCTGAAGAATTATAAAAGTGTAAAGGTTTCTTTGAATCTGTTAAATACCCTGATTGGTGAAGCAGATATTGAGAAAGCTGCACGTGAATTGCTGGCGCAGTATCCAGACGTGATTAAAATTGTTCCGGCATTACTGGCCTGTAGAGATAAAAACATCTGCCTGCTGACAGA
>CALCEG010000147.1 GCA_937900435.1 uncultured Alphaproteobacteria bacterium | reverse complement strand
GCCTCAACAGTGACATTCACTCCCTCAAGCCTCAAGGATGGGTCCCAGGCGCCCGAAAGGACGATTGTAAGCCCCGTCATCGTGCATACGACAAACGTGTCGATGAACGTACCTGTCATCGAGACGAACCCCTGCTTCGCCGGTTCCGGCGCCGGTATCCGCACCGGTACTGCCGCACGCGGCAAGGGAAAGCAGACCGGAGGCGAGCAGGATTACGGAAAGAATTTTTTTCATGTGATTTCTCCTTGTAAATAGTTTTGATTTGAGAGTCATTTCTAAAATTCATAATATTATCTCCCTTAAATTTCTTTCAAGTAAAACCATTGTAACATCGCACGTGAAAAAAATCAATATCTATTTCGAAAAAAAGTAAAATTATTTTAATTTCATAACAATAATCATAAAATTATTGCCAATTAAATTTGAAACGTACTGTTATATTAGTCCCTTATTAGAAATAAGTTTAGGAATAAACGAAATAAGCAAACTTGGTATTCCTACTTTTTTTTACAGCATCTCATTTTTACAACTCAATACATTTTTGTTATAATACAAAAAACGTAGGACAGGAAAACCAATCAAAGAACAAAAAAATTGAGTATATACAACAAATTTTCGCCCAAGCATTTACTACGCGCGTCTGGTGCGCTGATATGTATACTTTCGTTTTTTTGCATATCCATTGATGCGAACGCACTGCTATCTAAAGACGGCGTCATTCAGAACGTACAAACATATTCATCAAATCCATTTTGGCAACCGGATAATTCATACAACCAACGTATGCCAACGGCTGTCTATGCAACAGGCACCGCGGTTGAAACGTCTGATTGTCAAAGCGTTGTTGCCAGTTTGGTTTTTTCGCATTGTTCACAAAACAACAACTGTCGTGGGGCTCAGCTATCCGACATTCGCCCAACATTAATGTTGCAGTTATCACGAATTCCTGGGGGTAATTATGCGACCGCATGTGCAGGTTATCTTGACACTGCGTTTGATAATTACAAGAAACAATACGGCAACGCCACCCCAATGGCTGGTGCGGTATTTCCAACGGCAACAACCGCAAACCCAACCGCGTCAGGCACGACACCACAAATCAACAATCCTTATAAAACAGAAACACCAGATTGGCAATCAGACATAATGGAACGCAAACTGGAACTGCAACAATTACAGGCTGCGAACGGGGCAGGCAACACTCAACTTGAACGCGCAGGATTTCCAACCACCATATCTGACATATCATTCGAAGAACGTATTGCGAACGCAAAACAAGGTTATGAGCCCTATACCGGCAAATCGGCCTTTGTTCAAATTGAAATCGAAGACGAAAAAGATTATGCGGCACGTAAAGAAGCACGAGAAAAACGTATTGCCCAAAATAAAAATAAATATTGTACACATTACAAAGAACATTACGAAACGCTGGTTTCTGACTATGAAACACTAAAAAACTGTCAAAAAAACAACATACGATTTAATGAATGTAAACTAAAAGGCAGATACTAATGGTAAAACGCATAATATATCTTTTTATAACATGCCTTTTATTTATAAATTCGGCGCTTGCGCTAAATTGGAACGACCCTGGGGTTACACCTGTACAAAGTGTCAGTGATCACCGTTGGCGCGACGCAAACACAGGACGTTTCATAAACACTACCAATATGCCTGACGACTATTGGAACACAAAACGCAACATCAACAGTTGCTCCAGCCGTTGCAACAGCTATACCCAATGGAACAGCACCATATAACCCACAACCAATTAATGGTCCTATATCATTAGCTCCAACACAAACCGCAACATCAACAGTTGCTCCAACCGTTGCAACAGCTGTATCCAATGGAACAGCACCATATAACCCACAACAACGCCAAATTAATGGTCCAATCT
>CALCEG010000146.1 GCA_937900435.1 uncultured Alphaproteobacteria bacterium | reverse complement strand
ACAGCATAACCAGCGCATCACGCCCAAAAAAGTGCCATTTACGTTTATCCATAAATTTTAATGTCCAATACCCCAGCAACGCCAACATTGCCCCAGCCCACAGTCCAACGACACTATCAGCCACACCAAAACGGCGCGCAACATCCAATCCTGCCCCAATTGCGACCGTACAGACCGCACACGCAGGATTTGCCACCCCAGGCATTGCATAAATCGCCCCAAACAACAGCGCAAATACTGTTTTCATACTTTTTCTCCACATATAATACTGGTTTTTATTATTCAAAATAACAAACTAAATGTCAACCAACAAACCATACCCCAAAAGAATAAAAGCGCATTTAATATTGTTTTATTTATTTTTGTATGATATATATAACCAAACAATTTATTGATATTAGATAAAAAGACACAAAAGGACTTGTTTATTATGAAGATAAAAGACCTAACATTCAGGGCACGCGAACGAATTTTACGGAATATATTTGTACAAAATTACAAACGTATGTGGCCATATATCAAGCCATATTGGTTTCGTGCATTGTTATCTATATTGATTGCGATACCGATTGGTTCTATGGATGCATTAATTGCATTGGCACTAAAGCCGTACATGGATTTAGTTATGGTTGAAAAGTCCTTGACGATGTCCTGGTATATACCTGTTGGCATTTTATTATTCACCTGTGTCCAAGGTGCCCTAACCTATGCATCTGGCTATTTAAACACATGGGTTGGAACCAAGATTACCAACCGTCTAAAATTTGATTTGTATAAAAAGATGCTGTCATTCGAAGCAGAATATTTTACCAAAACCAAATCAGGGGACGTAATTTTTATGTTCAACAACAACGCAGACAATGCGTGCAGCGGTTTGTTAAACAACCTTAAATCATTTGTTCAAAAATTATTTTCATCTTTATCATTAATTGGGGTTCTATTTTATAATTCTTGGCAACTTGCATTGGTGTGTTCATTTGTATTGGTGTGCGCATTTTTACCAATGACAACACTTAAAAAGAAAATCCAAGACGTTTTTAGCAAATCTATGGCTGCCGACTCTGCTATAATAACCACTTATAACGAAACGTATTCTGGCACCCGTACAATCAGCGCATACAATCTTGAAGAATATCAACAAAACAAATTCAAAGTTGTTTTAAACAATGTTTTTAATCTTCGTATGAAAATGTTAAAGCGTACAAAATGGATAACTCCTGTTATGCATGTTGTTTTATCTGCTGGTATTGGATTAACTATATGGTTTGGTTCTGGTTTAATTTTAAACGGCACTATTACCAGTGGTAATTTCGTATCATTTTTAACCGCATTAATTATGCTGTATCAGCCTATCAAAAGTATCGGCAACGATTACAATGCAATACTGATGTCGTTTCTGGCAATCGAACGTATATTTGATGTATTCAACAGACAACCAAAAATCACAGACAACTACAACGCATCAGATTTCAACAATAACTTTACAAAAATAGATTTCAAAAATTTATCATTTGAATACACCCCTGGTGTTCCTGTATTAAAGAACATCAACCTAAGCATTAATCGTGGCGAAACGATCGCATTGATTGGAAATTCCGGCGGTGGCAAATCAACCTTGGTAAATTTATTACCGCGCTTTTTTGACACAACAAGTGGTGGCATATACATTGACGACCAAAACATTCGCGATAACAAATTAAGCTCATTGCGCGAAAACATATCTGTTGTATTCCAAGACAACTTTTTGTTTGGCGGAACCATTCGTGAAAACATACTGCTTGGCAACCAGAACGCAACCCCTGAACAAATAGACACCGCTGTAAAGATGGCGTATCTGGATGAATTTATCAGCACCCTAAAAGACGGTTTGGACACCCAAATTGGCGAACGTGGCATAATGCTGTCCGGCGGTCAACGCCAACGTGTTGCGATTGCACGCGCATTCCTAAAAAATGCACCTATCTTAATTTTAGACGAAGCAACATCCGCCCTGGACAACAAATCCGAAGCGATTGTCCAAAAAGCGATTGAAAACTTGATGAAAGACAAAACAGTATTTGTAATTGCGCATCGATTATCAACCATTCGCAACGCGACAAAAATCGTTGTTATAAACGAAGGCCAAATAATCGAACAAGGCACCCACGACGAATTAATTCAAAACGAATGCAGCGCATACAAAACATTGTATGACATGCAATTCAAGAACCAAGAATAACCCCATTACTTATGGGGTGTTTTTATATTTCTGTTCTAATTTCTCTATGTGGCAACCATTCGAAATGCAAAGACACAACTTCATCTTTTTTAACATTCACAGAAAAGACAAACGGCTTTTTAAACCACACAGATTTAATATCATCAAATATAATTTCGCCGTTACACAAAAATTTAGTATAATCTATCCATTGCGGAACATTGGCTTGTGTTTTAACATCCCAATCATCAGCCCCGCGCAAATATACATCAATTTTTGCGTCTGCATTTGATTTTATTTTTAAATCCAAATTCAATGCGACGCTTTCAACCATAATCCCCTTAGACGGCACCTGAAACCATTTTGGACTTTTAAGCACCACATCACTATCAGAAATTTCAATGATATCGAAATCCTGACTTTGAATACCTATGCTGGCGCAACAAAATTTTTCACGTGGAAACGCCACTGGCCGCCCTTGAAAAGTCCTCAACCAATCCAAAGAATCTTTTTTTGATTCCAACAACCTTAATATCAACGATGAAAAAATCAAAGGATATACATACGACAAAGAAAAACCTTTCTTTGTTTCGCTATATTTTTTCGCCCACAACCAAACGGATCTATCATAATATTTTTCAATAAAACCATAAAAAGAATCCGACTTATATATTTTTGTTAAAAAATCCTCCATACTTTCATCTGACAGTTTTTCATTATCATTTTTCGCATCAGAAACAGTCTTATCTTGTACAATGATATCATATTCGCTATCAAATTCTTTTGACAACAAAATTTCCATATTTACCGGAAACATTCGGTTAATATATTTTGCATAATCTATAGTTTTTTCATCTATAAATCTGCCTCCTTCAAATTTAAAATCCAACAGTTTTGGACAATATCTTAAAAATACAGTTGCAATAAATACTGCGCCATCTGGACAATTATCATTAACTAAATTTAATCTTAATATATCTGGGTCCAACAAAGGTTGCAAACGATATATATTCGCCAAATTAATCAAACTCGACATAGAGCCAAAATGTTGTGGCGACCGCGTATTCATATATAACAACTTTGATAAAAACACAGATTTTTCATCGTGTAGATTATATTTATCCATCAACATGTTAATTGTTTTCCTAGAAATACTACGCAACGATTTACTTACATGATTTAGAAAATTTTGCGAATACATCTTTCCGGCTGATTTTTCATATTCCAACAAATGTTCATCAACAGAAACATCCCAATAATTACGCAACAACTCTCCACCATCACCAGAAATTACATATTGTTTATTTTTTCTTTTAAAAGCCACCCACCCCCATTCAGTCTGTCTATGAAAAGCCATTCTGCTATACAGACTCATATTAAACAAATCTTTTATGCTAAAATTAGCCCCTGACATGTTTGCAAAAGACTTATTTAATTCAAAGCCAAAATTACTTGCAATTGCAGAGGCTATTTCAAAATCTTCTGCATTACTTGGGTGTCTAAATTTTGTAAAAGAATTTATTCTGAATCCATTTAAATCCATACCCGACATTAACGCCAAACAAAACGTCATTCGACTATCAAAACCGCCACTTAAATCTGTCAATATATTATTTGTCTTTGACTGTAAATTTCTTAACAACCTGGTCCAACGCATAAACCATTTATCCAGTATTTCAACACCCTGTTTAGAATCCAGTGCAATACTATTAATTTGCCAATCTTTTATTGACATAGACATTTTTGAATTTGGAACATCAATATTTACAACCGCATCTTTATCCAGTAATTTAATTTGTTTTACCCATGTATCTTCCAAGGCTTCACTAACCAAATCCATTGCCAACATATAATTTGCAAAATCTTGATTAAAATCCAAATCGACCTTATCTTTCAGATATTCTACCAACAAGAAAAAAGAATTACTTAACGCAAACCAATCCCCTTGTTCGAACAAAAACAACGGATAACTCCCATTAACATCACGATAAATCACAATAGATTCATTTTCGCGCTTAACATACGCATATGCTCCTGCCCCCGATAATTCAGACAAAGAATTAATATTTTCATTTTCAATAATACCATTATCTGCAACGACAAAACCATACAATTTAGTTTTCACCGCATCTAAATTATCTGATGTTATAACAAAAAAGTTTTCATCGACATTAAATATATTGTGCTCCATTTTACTTACCCCAAAATCGTTTTTCTATACCATATTCATTTTCAATACTACCATAGATTTTTACAAAATCCAAAAACGTAACCGGTAACCAACAAGATTTATCAACCAGAACAGCACTTTCTTCTGATTTTGCAACTTTCTGAACCGCATTATCTAAATCATCTTGTGATACAATAGAAACATTTTTAAAGTCTTTCAAAGAATAATTATATACAGACGATACTTTTCCATAAGAATTATCCAACAAAATTACTTGTTTTCCTAATTTTGCTGCACAAATACCCACATGCAATCTATCTGTCACGATTACATCAAACATTTTTATTACCGCTGTAAACATCAACGTTAATATATAATCGTATGATTTATCAGTGCAATACCCGCCACCGAACGCAGACAAATCTATATCAGAAACAACATTACTATTAATAGCTTCTTTATCTGCACGCAACATATATGCAACTTTCTTATTTCCTATTGTTTTTACTTTATCCATCAACCTGTCATATAAATATGTATATCTTCTAAACAAAACGTTTTTCAAGTTAACAATATTATTTTTATCAGCCAAGAATTTATGCAAATTGTCTGCATTAAACAAACCGCCACCCAATGCACTCATATTCGCATCAACTGCCATATCGTTGGCCAACAAAAACTTTGCCTTGGCGTTCAAAGACTTGCAATAATTATAGCTTTTTTCTTCGCGACAAAATACGACAAATCTTTCATCAAACAAATCGATAACATCTGGACATTCAGAAAAACTGGACGGTAAAACCACACATTTTTTCAGCAATGGATTTTTAAACACATTTAATATTTCCTGATAGTCATTTCTATATGGCGTATACCAAATTCCGCCACCTCCATAAACAAAATTAAACGGTTCTGTATATTGGTCAATCTTTGTCATATCAAAAACAGAATAATTGAACTTATGCGCATCCAGATATTGATATGTTGAAAAAGCCAACAAAACATCACCTAAATTACCTTTATTCGGCAAATAATAAAAACTGCCTAAATCTCTTAATGATTTTTCCAACACAGGATTATTATTATCTGTATTAGACAAATTTTCCGACAACCTATTATCAGAACATGTCGATACTAAAACATGCTTTACTAAATCATACAATTGTTCGTCAATCCCCGCGATTTCTTTCAAGACAGCATGTTTGTTTAGCTCGATTTTTTCAGACAAACTTTGACTTTGATTATTCAACAAATCTTGATAAGTTTTTTTCAAACCACCTGTATTAACTTGTATTTTATCATCTAAATCTTTGCACTTGACATCAATTAATTTAGACAAATCAGAAATCCCCGTCTCGATTTTGTTTGTTAACCCGCAAACATCCGATTCAACAAGTTTTGTTAAATCCTGTTTTTGCTGGAATAATTTTTTATCTAATTCATCAGATACAGATTTAGACAAATCAGAAATCCCCGTCTCAATTTTGTTTATTAACCCACAAACATCCGATTCAACAAGTTTTGTAAAATCTTGCTTTTGTTGGATTAATTTTTTATCCAATTCATCTATTTTCATTAAAACATCATTTTTAATTGATTCTAATACGCTATCAAATTTAGTCAAAGAAACCTTTTGTTGCAGGCTAATCATCGCCAACAATTCTTCTTGATTTACGTTATCTTCTGTATCAAAAATAAAATCATTTTGTTTAAATTTATTAACTATCCCCGTCCACAATTTAGTATTTCCAATCCAGAAAAGTTCATTTGTTTTTCTGTCTGCCCCGTTTTCATTTATATTATTCGCACAGACCTCATACATCATACACTTTTTATTTAACTTGTACTCATAAACTTTATTATCATTCAAATTGTGACGAACATTTACAACACAGAACTTACAATTTGGATACAAATTTGATATACTTTGCATAAACCTTAATATTTCTGACACGCTATCATTTCTGCTCATTACAAAACAGATATTTTTTGCATCAGACAACACATTTTTTAATCTACTATTTCTGCGACCAAAGATGGCCTTAAACACAGGTTTATAATCCTGAACAGAATACTCTTTTGGAAAATGGTGCAACGAAACCATTCCTGACGACAGGTCTTTGACATGACGATATTCACTGCCAACCGCCAGTTCTAAAGATTTTTCAAACCATTTTAATTGTCCAGATTTTAAAGTATCCAAAACAAAATCCAAACCATACTGCATCATCCAGTCAAAAGGAAAAGCAAACTTTCTCAACCCCGCTTTTTGCAACCAATATGCCGGCTGACACGCATCCCCCAAGGATATAAACGCATCAGAATTCAACAGTGGCAGCTCCTTTATTTCTTTTTTGCGCGCAGACAAAGTATACTTTTTGTTTCTAAATAATGAATATCTACAAAAAGCTTTTTTATTACTACATACACTTTTTACAAAATCACATACATTATGTTCAAACGCTTTTCCCGATTGCGAGTTAAAAAATTCACTTTTATACCATTCCCCCCAATAATTTGGATAAGGATGTGGAATATGTTTATAATTAATCTCTTTCAACAGAAATTGCGTATTTTTTATTTTCTCTTTTGAAACATCAAGAACAATGAAACAAATCTTCGTATTTTTAAACACATACGACACAGCACGATACAAATCATTAATCTGATTAACATCTGCGCTTACCTCGACCGTACTAAACACAAATGCCAATTTTTTTCTTTTTCTCAACGCCAAGAAATTTTTTATTCTTTCCTGATATCTTGCAATAATCTCTTCTTTTGTTTTACAATCAGTATCATGATTATACATCAACCCAAGTCTTGAATTAACAAACATTTCTTTTTTATTATCAAAATCCAATCCTTGAAAATAATCATTAAACAAATTTCTTATTATATAATTTATTTTCGGTAAAGAAGAAACACACAAATCAAACGGACAAGATAATTCCCCCATTTGTTTTGATTTTTTCAATTGATGTCTTGTCAAAACAGTTCTTACGAAACAATTTTCACCTAATGAAACAAAGAAATTTGTTTCTTTTTTCTTAATTTGCTTCATAAACATATTTGCAATCAAATAATACGGCAATAACAACCACCCCAATCCGAAAAATCTTTTTGATTTTCTGCTTATCGCTTTTTGAAGATTTTCCAATGAGGATTTATAAATATTATCTGCTGTTTTTTTCAAACCATCTTTTAATTCGTCATATTCAGAATCCGTCATATTAATACACCTTTTCATCGCCGATACGACTTCCGAATTTTTATTATAACAGACCGCATTCTTTGATGAAAAATGATGCACTTTTGCAAATTTAGACGCTATCAAACATGGGATATTCAATCCATAAATCAACTGAAAACTGCCTGACGTACCCAAATTTAAATACCGGTCATGTTCCGCTAATTTTGGATCTAACAATGTCATAAAGAAATCAGCATTTGATACAAAATTATACAAATCTGGATAAGACAATCGCCCTTTAACATCAAAGAACTTTTTAATATTTTCTGGTAAATTATCCAGTTTACCTTTTCCAATAACAGTAATTTTAAAATTATTTATACCGCTATCCACCAATTCTTTTACTGAATCAATTAACAAGTCAAAATTTTTACGCGCTTTTTGAATATTTCCTGCAACGACAAAATTAACAATCCTGTTTTTATTATGTTTTTGAACTTCACCGAAATAATGCGGATTAACCTCAAAAGTATTTTTATGATTATTAAATTTTTTCAACACCAGCGCATTTGCCTTACATGTTAATTCTGGCAAATATTCCAATCTGTGTTCCACACATATGAACTTTGTTTTTTTATGTCTTGTTTTTATGAAATTAAACACCGACTGAAAGCCAACATCCGTATAAATCATATGCGAATTAAACAAACAAACTTCATAATCATTGACAGCATCAGAATTCAACAAATCATAAATCTGTTTATCTGCGATATATTTCGTATTTACAAGTGGATTTCCGTTAAACACACGCATTGGCGATTCTTTTTCCAAGTTTTTGTTAACCAACACATCAACATTATAGCCCAAATCCAACAAATACTTACAATATCCTGGCAAACATTCACCATGAAAATCGTTAATTTCAACAAGCAACGCATTTTTATTATTCTTTACGATTCCTAATTTTTTTATCGCTTCTGTATCAAAAACATCGTATGGCCAACGAACTTTTTTGAAAACACCGTACGTTTTATCTAAATACTCCTGCAATTCTTGCTGTGTCAGATCTTCTGCCTGATTACGTTTCTCATAGGCATCATTTGCACGCCACCACAGACGTTTAACTGCTGCAACATAATCAATTTTTTCACAATCTAATTCATTCAACATATCTATGGCTTTGTCGTTTATAATTGGGAACAAATCATAAACGCTTTTATTAAACAAACTTAATATTGATGACGTACGTCTATAATTTACATAGGTGTCCGCCAAAGGCACAATTTTATTTGCCAAGAAAGTCGCCTTTAACGTATATAAAATATCTTCGTGTTTACGAATATCTGGGTCAAAGTACAAATTATTTTTTTCAATAAAACACCTATCATACAGTGTCGCCCACACAACGATATTATTTTCATTAACCGCCAAACACTGTCCTTTTGCAGCCTTGTCTGCTATAATTTTATTAATATTATCTGGTTCCACCCTATCTTCAAAATAATGCAAATATCCAGACTTTACCATATCGGCATTATTTACAACTGCTGCCTCCTTGGCTTTTTCGACCCAGTCTGCATCAATCCAATCATCACTGTCCAAGAATGTAATATACGCACCAGTTGCATTTCTCAAACCAGTATTACGCGCACCATTTAATCCTGCATTTTTTTGCGAAACGATTTTAATTCTGTTATCGCGCTTTGCATATTGTTCTAATATTGCCAAGGACCTATCGGTTGAGCCGTCATTAACGCAAATAATTTCTAAATTTTTATAAGTCTGATTTATCACAGAATCCAAACATTGTGCCAAATACTTTTCGACATTATACACTGGAATAATTACTGAAACTTTACCATTTTGAATCAAATAATTGTATTGCTTTGTATAAAGACTGTTATTCTTTATAATTTCTTGTACAAAGTTTGTTGTTTCCACAAAACCCTTCACTTTATCTGCAAACGTATTCTTTAATTCTTCTGTACTACAGCGAGAATAATGAAAATTCATTTGTTTAAACATAAATTCTACAAATTCTTCATTTAAAGTGTCTATATTTTTACGTTCCAACAAATGTTTTATATCTTCAAAAGCCCTAAATATATCCAATAATTTAACATTCGATTTACTTACATTCATAATAGAACTTGGTCTATTAACCCTATAGAAATATAATTTTTTATCGCAAAAACAAATCGATTTAGCCGACAAAACCGATTGAACATGAAAGAAAATATCTTCAAACAATACTTTTTCTGTAAAGACAATATTATTTTGAACCAAGAAATCTCTTTTATACAATTTAAGAACACTTTCCCACCGTCTAAACAAAGAATTTTTTATATCTAAATATGTACAAATTTGTTTGTTTAATACATTTTGATAACACGACAAATTAAAATAATTATCAGGAACAATATATTTATTATCCGTTTCGTCAAAGCGTGTTAACCCATACACACACAAATCAGCTTTATTAGATTCTATCGCATTGAACAAATCTTCAAAACAAGTTAATTCTAACCAATCATCGGAATCTAAAAAGAACACATATTTACCTGTTGCCTCTCTTACCCCCAGGTTTCTTGTTGCGCTTAAGCCCTCATTTTCTTTTGATATTATTTTTATACGTTTATCTTTTTTTGCATACCCTTCTAGCAACGTTAACGAATTATCAGTAGAACCATCATTAATACAAATAATTTCCAGATTTTTATACGTCTGATTTATCACAGAATCCAAGCATTGTTCCAAGTACTTTTCAACATTATACACCGGAATAATTACAGATATTTTACATAAATCTGATACATTTTTATAAAAGTTCGGCAATACAAAATTCGAATTTTCCTGATAAATTATTCTATAATCCAAAGATTCTATTAATTTAACCAAACTGTCGTCATACTTACCATTATCATCTACCAAGTACTTAAAGACATTAACTATGAAATAATTATTTACAATTCTCTTACAAATTTCATAATACAATTTTGAACAAGCATTTTCTGCACAAATCTTTAATGATGCATAAAAACTTTTTGCAATATCTCTTGCTTTTAAATAAGTAAAATTCTTATCCTTATATGAAACGCGATAAATATAAACATCACGATGCATTGCGTAAAAATCACCGGCTTTACTCATTGCATTAACAAAGAACAACGGGTCTTCTTGCATAACCAAGTCTGGAAAACATATATCATTATCTGTCAAAAATTGTCTATTATATATAAATCTGGTAAACCCATAATCAAATTGATAGTCCACATATTTTATTTTTTTATCACTATCAAAAGAATATTCTGGTTCTATTGGTGTAACTATATTCCCATCTTTTAAATATTTCAAACTGCCACCACAGATTTTTACATTTTCCTTTTTTGCAGCATTATATAAATCGTTCAACACATTATTATCAGGATAAAAATCATCAGAATCCATAAACGCAACAAATTCACCCTGCGCCAATAAAATTCCTTTATTTCTTGCAACAGACGGACCTTGTTGTGATTGTTGTATAACTTTAACACGCACATCTTTATTTGCATAATCATTTAAAACTTTCAGCGATTTGTCCGTTGAATCATCATCAACACAAATAACTTCTATATCTGTCAAAGTCTGATTCAATACAGAATCTAAACATTGCGCCAAATAGTTTTCAACGTTATACACCGGAATAACAACCGATACCTTGCATGGTTTTAACAACTTATCATATAAATATTCATTCAAATTATTTTTCATAATTGGGACATACTTTTTCATATCCTGCAACGAACAGTTTGACAATTCATAAAAATAAGAATTTCGAACAAACTTTGGCAACGCATCATTATATTTATCCAACAAATTTAATTTTTTCAAATTATCTACCAGTGCATTTGCCGAAACCGCCCAACAATCGATATGCTTTGACCTATCATGACTCAAATTTGTTTTTGTATCAGTTCTATAATTAACAAAACTTTTTTGAATCACGCTTATTTTATCAGCTACACAAAACAAGGAACAAACACATGTAAAATCATTACACACCCTAGTATTCAAAAAGCGAATATTTTCATCCGCAAATAAAGTTGTCTTAAACAATTTATTCCAAGGCGCAGGATTTGTAAACGTTAAAATATTTTTTCCTAACATCCCAGGTTCAAATGGAGACACTTGCGCAGCATAACCAGAAACTTTTATTTCTACAGATTCTTTTATTGGTAATTTTTGATATATTTCTTCAGTTACATATGGCATAAATGGATGTAACATTTTTATTATTCCTGATAATA
>CALCEG010000145.1 GCA_937900435.1 uncultured Alphaproteobacteria bacterium | reverse complement strand
ACGGGAAGGACTCTATATGTGCCTTTATACTTCATTAAATAGTGACTCATCAAATTATCTCCTTTAGATATTTGCTTTCTGTAGTTGCCAAGAAATTTTCGATTAGCCTACTTTCATTCTTGCTCTTGCTAAAAGCTATAACGTTAATAGTATGATTTCCTTTTCTTGTGTATCCATCGTTTGCTATGTATTTGATATTGTGCTCTGCCAAATAATTACACAGCTTCTGAATATCATCTAAATTCGAAGACGTAATAACAAATGTCCATTTGGTATCCTTTTTAAGCTTGCTATTTATAGCGAACGCCATATAGTTGCCGATACCAGAAGAAATTGAGACGATTGCTATAGCCATTAATGTGTTATCTTCAATTACTTGGTCGATTACCAAATAAAATATCAATTGAGATATAACAACTAATATAGAAGACAATATTTTTTGTTCTTGTTCTTCTTGTTTTTTTCAAAAAATCGCAGTTTTTCGCGTTTTTTTTAAAAAACTAATTCTTTTTCCCTTGTCTATACAAACATCTTAGAACAAAAACGAATCGCAGGTCAAGCATAAAATGCATTTATTTGAAAAATATTTTAATTTTTTTTATTTTTGTTGAAAAAACCATAAGGTACCACAGAAAAACCATAAAATGTCATTGACAACCATAAAAGGCTGTGCTAAATTCCAAACAAGCCACGAAAGGAAAAAGGAAGAAACGGCCTTAGTTTTTACAAGGAAAAAGAACAAAATGTCATTGTTTCTCTCATCTTATGAAAATCGTTTGGATACCAAAGGACGTATTTCTGTACCTGCTTCCTTTCGGTCGGCCGTAATGGGTGATGCTTTTGCTGGTGTTGTGCTGTTTCGTTCCTTTACACATAATTGCATCGAAGGTGTATCGATGTCGCGTATGGAACAAATGGCCAGTGCCACTGACAAGATGGGGCTGTTTGACAGTGAACTGGACGATTTGACTGCGATGTTATTTGCGGATGCGCGCCAGTTGGCGTTTGATGTTACGGGGCGCGTTGTTATACCGTCTGATATGCTGGAGCACGCAGGAATACAGGATACCGCGTTGTTTGTTGGTCGTGGCAACAGTTTTCAAATATGGAATCCATCTGAATTTAAAAAAGCCCAGGCCCAAGCCTTGCAAAATTTGCGTAATGCGCGTCCAAACCTGAAAATTGGTGAATAAAACCTGCTACAAAACTAGCAGAAATAAAAAAACAGTACGGGTAAAAATAATTTTATTGTGATATTTTATGTTTAATTTCACGAATACGGGCCAAGATTTCTTTTAAATCTGCATCAGATGCGGTTGGGGCAGGGCGGTTAAAAACCTCGTCCGCCAGGACAATGCATAATGTTGCCAACAGGGCGCTTTCTGGTAATGGACCGATTTTATCCAAGATTTGACGGGCGCGCGCATCGACCATTTTTCCCAACTCAATTAGGCGGTGTTCCTGACCGTCTTCGCAGCCCATCGGATAATTTTTATTTACAATAGGTATTGATACGACACTCATTTTTTTAGTTTTTCCAATTCTGCTTTTGTTGATAAGATTTTTTCAGATCCTTTATATTATGTACAGACTACCACGGATACTAAAATTAAGATAATTGGAATTGACGAAAAAACACTTGATGCGTTGGGGCCAATGAATACATGGACAAGAG
>CALCEG010000144.1 GCA_937900435.1 uncultured Alphaproteobacteria bacterium | reverse complement strand
AATGCTGCTGGGGCTAAAGCGACTGGTGCTACGAAGTCAACAGACGCTAAGGGGACTGTTCGTGCTGGGTCTATGCGTGTTGGTACGGCTGGGACACGCACGTCGTCTACACGCGGTGCGTCAACGACCCCACGTTTATCAATTGGTAAGTATTTGGGTGGCGCAACCAGTATTAGTGGTGGTTCGTCTGTTCGTCCGGGGCAATCTGGTTCTGGTGATTCTGGTGCTGTTGATGGTAAGTTGCAAGAACGTGTAGAAGCGTTAGAAACGTTTGTTGGTTATTCTGAAACGGGTGCGTCTATCAAGGTAGATGTAGAAGCGTTGCAGGCCGATATAAATAATATTACTGGCAAAATGACAGTGGTTGAATACAAAGATGGTGTTTTGTCGATTTTGTCGGACAAGGGCGAAGTTTTGACGACTGCGAATTTGGCGACTGCTGCTGATATTGATGGGTTGCAAGCGGCGATTGATGCGATTGTTATTCCGGATGTATCGAAATTCTTGACCGAAGAAAACTTGGCTGATACCAAGGCGTCGATTGCGGCATTACAGGCTGCGGATACGGCGATGGATTCCGCGATTAAGGCGTTGCAGGGTAATATGTTGACCGAAGATAAGTTGACGGACAAGGTGTCGGAATTAGAATTAGCGGATTCACAGTTGACTGCGGCGATTGAAGAATTAAAGACGAAAATGCCAGCGGTTGATGGCTTGGTGGACAAGGTGTACGTTGACGAATTGGTTGCTGAGTTGAATGCGGTTGATACGCGTTTAGGTGTGTCGATATCTGCGATACAGCAGGCGTATGTCAAGGGAACTGATTTTGACAATGTTGTTGCTGGACTGAATACATCGATTGACAGTTTGACAGCGGCGGATGCGGCGATGTCTGGCTTGATTGATGAAATGAATGTTCGTTTGTCTGCGGCCAGTACAAAGCAGGAAGTGGCGGAATTGCGCGCACAAATAGACCAGATTACAACAGGTGGTGTTGATTTATTAAATTATTACACAATTGACCAAACCAAGAATTTGTTTTTAAGCAAAGAAGATGCGGCAAACACTTATGCCACACAGGTTAGTGTTAGTGAATTGGATGAATCTGTTCAGACGATTGTTGCGGTTTTGAATGCGACACGCGACATTGCTACGGATGCTCAATCGACTGCGACCCAGAATGCGGCGGACATTGCCCAGATTAAATCAGCGGGTTATGTAAAGGCTGACGAATTGGCGACGGTTGCCAAGACTGGTTCATATAACGATTTGACAGATACGCCGACATTAATTACGCAATCTGATTTAGAAGTATTGCGTTCGGCATTGGAATTGAAAATTGAACAAAAACAAGAAAAGGGGGAATACGCAACAGTTGAATACTTAAATCAGGTCAAACAAACTTTGGATGCGCTGAAAGGCGATACATATACCAAGGCGGAAATTGACGATAAAATCAAAGAAGCGATAGAAAGTGGCGATATTGACTTAACAGGTTATGCAACAAAAACTATGTTAAGTGAAATGGGCGATGAACTAAAACTTCTGATTGATAACAAGGTTGATAAAGACGGGTTGGGTCAACTGGCCTATCTGAATCAGGTGGGCGCAACAGACATTGATACCGGTGGTATAGAAGCTGGCGAAATGGCAATGTTGCTGGTTGACAAGAACGGACAACATAGTTGGGTTTCAGTTGTTGTTGCTGTTCCATAAATTAAATAAAAAAGATTAACAAAAAAACAAAACAAAAAAAAGGAAGGAAAAAATGAAAGTAAAAAATATCATGTTCGCAGGTTTTGCGGCGGCAATCTTTGCCAGTGTTGCTGGCGCAGCAAATGCAGCAGCCACATATGAGCTGGCATCAAAACAATATGTTGATGCTGAAATCTCAGCTGAGGTAGAACGTGCAAATGAAGCATATGATGTAAAGGGCGCGGCTAAAACTGCGGAAGATAACGCGAAAGCTTATACCGATGATGAAATTGCTGCTGAGGTAGCACGTGCAGATCTTGCATATGATGCAAAAGGTGCAGCAGCCACTGCTGAAACAAACGCGAAAGCTTATACTGATGGATTGACGGGTGATGTTGCGACTCTTAAAACAGATGCGACGTTGAAATATGCTAAAGAGGCAGATGATTTGACCGCAGCGGTCAAAAAGTTGGATGCTGCTATTAGTGTGGCGTCTGGTAATTTGGACGGCGTTTATACAAAAGCTGAAGCAGATGAATTGCTTGCAGATAAAGTTGATCAGCGACAGGATGTAGCTAATGCAGGCAAGGGTTTGATTGTTAATAGTGAGGGGGTCTTGGCGATAGCTGATGTTGCAACAGATGCTGAATTGAGCGATGCAATCAAAGATTTGGATGTTGAGCAAGTTACAGATGCAAATGGGTTCATTTCAAGTGTTAGCGAAACAGACGGTAAAGTTACCGCAGGAACAACAGCATTCATCGATAACGTCGCCAACAATGCAACCAGCACAATCGCACCACAAACAGCTGCAGTTAAAACATACGTTGATAACCAAAATGCATTAGATGTTAAGAAAGCAGATGCAAACTTACCCAGAGTAGCAGATGCAGCCGGCTTTATCTCAAGCGTATCTCAAACAAATGGTACAGTTGCCGCATCAACAACACTATTTGAAGAAACTGTTTCTGATGATTCAACAAGCGTAGTTGCACCACAGACAAAAGCTGTTGCAACATACGTTAATTCAAAAATCGCAGAAGTTAACGAAGGTGCAAAATGGTTAGATAAAACAGCAGCAGAAAAAGGCGATTATATCGTTCGTGTAGACGAAAATGGTAATGAATCCTTAATAAATGTTGTTGTTGTCGATGCAAACGGTGAAGCTATTTATCCAGCTCCAGCTGCTAACTAAATAGTTAACTAAAGAAAATGGCATGCGCCGCCACAGAATAATGAATGTATAGAATATATGCGTTCTGAAATCTGTGGCGGTGTTTTTTTACTTGGAACTTAGACTCTTCCGTCATACCTGTATATCGGGTTCCTTTCGCGTACTCGTCATACCCGCATTTCGGGCCCCTTAAGCTCTCCCGTCATACCCGCGTAGGCGGGTATGAAGTGCCCCGCAGGGTAAATATAATTCATAAAAAAACGTTGCGATGATTGCTGCGCAGCACCACATTCCCGCCTTCGCGGGAATGACGAAGGGAGAGCGGGGGGGGGCGTAC
>CALCEG010000143.1 GCA_937900435.1 uncultured Alphaproteobacteria bacterium | reverse complement strand
TGTAATACGATCTTTGTGCTTGTATCCTAAATAGATCAGCTTTTCTTTTTCAGGTCTTATTTCTAGATAATCTAATAAAGCTGAAACTTGTCCATCAAAATAAAAACAAGGTAACTCGCCACTTTCTAAAGCATAAAGTACCTCATCAAAGACTTCAATCAATCTTAAACGAAACTTTCTCAGCAAGCGCAGTTACTTCGCTTAAAAACAAGGGTTTTTTAATAGTAAGCGAAGAAAGAATTATTAGAACGCCTTATAAAGACTTATCGGGTGGCGGAGAAAGGGTAAAACTCACTTACGAACAAGAAAAGGCGGTAAAATCGGCTCTTAGTTCGACTAAGCCAACCCTTAAAAACGTAGAACTTTCCAACGAGCAAACTAAAGCAATTTCAAGTTTTGAAAATACTGACAAAATGGTTACTCTTTTATACGGAGTTACGGGTAGCGGAAAAACTGAAGTTTACCTTCAACTTATAGAGAGCGTAATAGACTCTCAGAAAACGGCAGTAATGCTCGTGCCCGAAATATCGCTAACCCCACAAACTTTTTCACGCTTAAGGTCGCGTTTTGGCGATAAGTGCGCGATTCTTCACAGTGGTTTATCGGCAGGCGAAAGGTTTGACGAGTGGAACAGACTTAAATCGGGCGAAGCAAAAATTGCAATTGGGGCAAGGTCTTGTATATTTGCACCACTTGAAAACATAGGTTTAATTGTTGTTGATGAAGAACACGATACATCGTACAAGCAAGAAGATATGGGAAATTATCACGCGCGCGATATGGCGATACTGCGTGCAAAGATTTCTGGGTTTCCTGTGGTCTTGGCCAGTGCAACCCCGTCTGCGGAAACGTTGGAAAATGTCAAGCAAGGAAAATATCAACGGTTAAAGTTGACTTCGCGATATGGTGGGGCACAGTTGCCAGAAATCACAACGATTGATTTGCGTGAAAACCGTCCTGATAATTATGTCGCAAATGGTACAGAGCAGACTGGATTTCTGTCGCGACCGTTATGTGATGCGTTGTCTGAAACCTTGGGGCAGGGGCATCAGGCAATGTTGTTTATAAACAGGCGTGGTTTTGCCCCAATTGTGCAATGCAAAAAGTGTGGTTGGACGGCGACTTGTTCTGATTGCAGTGTGGGAATGACGTATCATAAACGTGTTGGAAAATTGTTGTGCCATATTTGTGGGCGAACTGCGCCGATGATGCGAAATTGCCCAGATTGTGGTTCAGATGTTTCAATGCGTGGTGTTGGACTGGAAAAGATACAAGAAGAGGTTTTGGTGCGTTTTCCAAATGTGCGAACTGCGCTGGTTTCCAGCGATGTTATTACATCGCGTCAGGTCTTGGAACGATTGGTCACACAGATAGAGCAGGGGGAAATCGACATCATAATCGGTACACAGATTTTGGCCAAGGGACATCATTTTCCTAATTTGACTTTGGTTGGTGTGGTTGATAGTGATATGGGGTTGTTTGGAACAGATTTTCGTGCGGCAGAACATACTTTTCAGCAGTTGTTTCAGGTTGCAGGTCGGGCAGGACGTGGCGAGCATCCTGGACGTGTGTTGTTGCAAACGTATCAGCCGGAACATCCTGTGTTGACCGCGATTTGTTCTGGGGACAGGGATGGTTTTATGGTTGCTGATATGATGGGGCGCAGGGCGGCGCAGATGCCACCGTATGGTATGCTGATTGCGATTGTCATAGAAGGGGAAAAAGAATCGGTCTTGCAAAAATATTGTCAGGACTTGGCGGCGGCAGCCCCAATAGTACAGGGGGCAAAGATTATGGGGCCGATAACCGCGCAGATATATCAAATTCGTAATTGGTATCGTATGCGTTTCTTGGTTGCAGGGGCGGTTAATATGGCGTTGCAACCAGTTATAACGCGTTGGTTGTCCAAGGTTAAACAGCCTGTTAACGTTCGTGTAAAGATAGATGTAAATCCGATTAATTTTATGTGAAAAAAGAAAGAAAATTCCCTGCGGGGCACTGGATTCCCGCCTGGAATCACCCACAAAATTTTTCAATTTTTGCGGGGCCCGATAAGCGGGAATGACGAGAGTTCTTAAGTTCCAAGAATCCGTATATAAAAATCCCCGGTCGGGGATTTTGTTGCTTGTTTAGTCGATTTGAACAGGTATAACCGTTTGCTTTTTGGCTGCGTCCAGTGAATGATATTGAAATGGAACTGTCGCAAAATCAATGTTCTTTAAATCAATGCTGCGGATTGTACGATTATACATCGTATGGTAATATATAATACGATTGTGCAGGTCGGTTGATATTGTCCACTGGGTCGCAGATGGCATGTCGTTTGGTGCTTTGCCGACCGCAAATTGCAGTCCCAGCGGTACATCAAAATTGTTCAAAATATGAAATGATTGTTCGACTGCTTTTTCAGCGGTATCTTGCTGCAGCGAATAGGTCTTTAAAAATGCCGCACGAACAAATCTGGACGGTGGTGTAAAGTCCCCAGGTAATCCCAACATCCCCGACCCAGAACCAAATGCGCGCAGATTAACCGGCCCGAATTCTGTTGGACCAGCAGTGCCAGGGTGCAGATTTACATAATTATTTAAATTTGTTGTTTGCCACTTAAATCCTGGCGAATTGGTTAATACACCTATTTCGTTCTCATAGAAGTTTGGTACGCCATTTACAATCTCCATAACGACTTGGCGGCCATTTGGTTCGGTAATGCGCCAGTGTACAGTCGATGCGGTGGGGTCTATGTTTATTATGCGAACATTGTTAATTGCGGCTTTGACTTGGTCAATGCTTGAAAAACGCGATAAAATCCATGATACAACTTGAAAGTCAGCCAGTGATATGTCTTTGTCGGCTTCGTTGTATTTTTGGTATTCGCCGTATCGTGGAAAATAGAATAGGGCGGCAGACAGACCGGCTTCGTTTGTGCCGTCAATCACAAATTCTGGTTGTTCAACTGCTAATCCTGCATAGCCGTATAATGATATAAAGGACAGACCGTTCATTGTGCCGTCTGGTAATAATGATTGTTGGGCGTGGCCGCGTGGTACAACAGTGTATAAATTGTTCATTTCTGAACCTGACCAATCAACAGTGCGCGCAACGATTGTCGCGTTGTCTTTGGATTTAAGAGTGATTCCAGTGCATGCATCGGCAGACTGAATCAGCGCCACGCACGATGCAAGTGTTGTAAAAAATTTAATGTTTGGCATTTGTTTCCTCCTTGTTCGGGTTGCTGATATTATTATTTATATTTGTTGCCCCGAATGCCATAGGAGTCAATTCATTGTAAAAAATCACCGCCTAACAAGGCGGTAATTTTTTTGTCGTTGCTGGCAAACTATTTTGTCTTGGATATCGGATTTAATAATTTGATATTCTGCAACGCCTTAAGGTCTATTTTTGGATATACAAACGGTGCCTTTGGTTCAACTGGCGTTTTTACCCTTGGGGTTAACGGCAGTTGCCGTATTGGGTTGACCAAGTTATTTTTTTGGTTTGCCTTGATGTGTTTAAACATCATTTTATACGCTTTGTTTATCAGTCTGGTTATTTTTGACGCTTTCTGCAAATCGTTGGGGTTTTTGTCTGGGTGCCAACGTTTTAACAGGTTGTGGTAAGCCTTTTTTAATTCTGATACTGTTGCGTTAACAGAAATCCCAAGAATTTTTGCGGCCTGTTTCACAGACATTTTTGGTTTCTTTGTCGAAGCGTTTTGATTGGCATCTTGTTTGTTATTGTGCCCCTGGTTGTGATTGTTATGTTGATAATCAGTCTTGTTTGAACGCGGTTGTTCAAAATCGTCCTGTTCAGGCAGTGTTTGTTTTGTGTAATCAGTTTGTTGATTAACATCACAATCAGATTGTACTTTTGTTTCATTTTGTGATTCTTGCTGAATTGTATTATGGTTTGCGTTTGCTGACATTAATACAATTAACAACGTATAAACAACACCGACCGTTTCTGGCACGTTTGTTTTGTTTTTTGTTGATTGTTCTTTTTGTGGGGTTAAAAGCCAAATAACGACAAACGTCGACAATGGCAAAGCGACACTATTTTCTTGTGTCATGGGTTGTGCAATTTTTGTTTGCATTATATCACCTCTTGGTTTCGTTTTACAGTGATACAGGTAACCCGTATCCTTTATGTATAGCACAATCGATTAATTTGTCAAGCGCAAAAAATAAAAAAATTCTATTTGTTTATAAAAAGCCTTGTAATTCGTGGGACTTGGGGCATAGTTTAATGGTAGAACTCCGGACTCTGACTCCACATATGCTACACAACAAAAAATCCCAGTTTTCCGGATAATACAGATTGAATCACGGGCAAAAATGGCCGTTTAACATTTGTGCATATTACTGCATACAGGCTGGTTTAAGTTGGTTTGCATATGGTTTCAGTTTTTCATATTTTTTACACAGGAATTTTGGTATAAAAACACCGCCCAGTGGGGCGGTGGGTTAAACTATTAATCATGTTGTGTGGTTGCCCGTTGTTTTATCAAATCCATTTCCATTTGTTTTACGATTTCAGAAACGCGATTACGAATTCCTGATGGGTTTATTATTTTTCCACCAACGGGGTGTTCGATGGCGGTTGTTTTTAATATTTCTTCCAGTTCGTCTTGCCAATTAGGTCTTGTAAAGAAAAGTTCGTTTCCTTGGCAGGCGCATGCGTAAACCCCAGCCAGATAAGGAAATGTTGAACTGGTGCCACCATTACGAGTATAGTAATAACCGCCCATGTAAAATGGTGTTGTTTTGCCATCTGTTGGTATGCCTATAAGGTTTTTGTTTTTTATAGCAAATCGTTTGTCGCACGGAATCCGTTCGGTCATATTCTCTCTGAAAAAGGCACCGCCAATTACCATAATTCCATTTTGTTCACATTCTGCAAACAATTTATATGTTTCGTCTGCAAATTGGTCGTCTGGGGCGCCCCAACTGCACGATAAAAATCTTATTTTTTTATTTTCTGGTAACGTCTTATTCATTTCCAGTACGCGCCGAATAGCCTGGTTTTTATATTTTCTGTGGCCTGGTTTTAGGGGCGTGCCTGTTATCTTTTCTTCGCCAGATGAAAATTTATTCTGTATTACCCAATTATTTGCAGCAAAATAATATAAATCTGCACCTGGTGCGGTTCCGGTGGTTTTGCCAACAGAACAACCTGCGACTAAACTGCCATGATAATCAGATGTGTCTTTGTCGCCATTTGGCCATATTCCAACTGTTTCATAGTGTTTTATTCTATCTGCGTATTCGGGGTGTTCGCAATTAAGACGTTGGTCAATAATTGCGTTGCCAATATTTTTCCCGGTAAATCCATTACTATGTAAAGCATCCATTTCATCTGGATGTTTGGCATCGTTTAACATCTTTTCTGGATTTATGTTTTCTACAACAGACTGTGGCCATTTTACATTATCTGTCCAAGCAATTAGTTTGCCTGGGGTCAGTTCCCCAAGCATATATTCTTCGTACGGTATGTCTATGTCGGACATATCTAAATTTGTGATTCTTTGTCCTTCTATCAAAAGAAGTAGCGCATGAATGGTTTATGGGTTTGGTATATCCTTGGGGTCAAAATCATTGTATGATGGCGCCGTATTATTCTTTATATGCTCTAGACATATATCAATAAGTTTTTGAGTTGGTTTAACTTGCATATTGGTTCCTTTGTTTTTGAGATTATATCACATTTTTACGAGATGATGCAATTTATGAGATTTTTTACATATTTTTTACACAGAAAAAACTTTCTACTTGCATTGAAAATAAAAAAGCCTTATAATCCGCGGTGCTTGGGGCATAGTTTAATGGTAGAACTCCGGACTCTGACTCCGTCAGTGTTGGTTCGAATCCAGCTGCCCCAACCAAAGTTTCAAAACTTGCCAATCGGGGCAAGTTTTCTTTTGTTTTTCAATATTTGCAGGAATACCATCAAGTTCCTCACGCAATTTAGACTTTCTTGCAATGACATCTCGCTCTAATATGCGGTATTTCGAAAGCTCGTTTGCAACTTCGACACGACGCTTGATTTTAGGATTGCCTACTGCAAGTGCTTTTACCTCTGCATAGTTAAGAACGGTCTCGTCAACGTCTGCACACTCTCTTTGTGTGCAATCGCCCGAAAGAATTTGACTGATGAAACGTTGCTTAGATTCAAGAAGCTGCCAGGAATAAGCATCAAAGCTTCCCTCCGTTATATAACGGTATATAAAAACTTCTTTTGAAGTATCATATATACTTTGATTCGAAACATCCTTGTCAAAGCATATAGAATTATCATAGCACCATTGAATAAATGCTAATCTCATTTTAGGAGAGAAGAATTTATCATCAGGTAAATTAACCCACTCTTCGGGCGATGGCATTGGTCTTCCCATCCAATCTAATTCAATCTGTTCTATATCTCCTTTAACTTCAATTGCATTTCCATCAAAATATTTTTTAAGTGGTGCAACACCTGCATTAATCCAAAGTAATGTTGGGTCATCATGTGGTACAAGTGGTGCACTAGGAATTACAGCATGTCCTTTAGATTTAAAGAAATCAAGCCATAATTGTCTTATTTCATAACCTTTTAGTTTTTTCATATTATGTCCTTTCATACAATATTAATTCATAAAAAAAGTTCGCCCCTAAAACAATTAGGAACGAACTAAAATTCGCGGTACCATCCTAGTTTATAAAGTAAACTTTATACGCTTAGTTAAAGTTTTAACGCTACAAGCGAGGAGGATTAGTCCTATCTACAGAAGGAGCTTCAATATATAAATTATAAGCTTTTCACCAACCAGCTTTTCTCTAAAATAATTTATTATATTTACTTATCTTCTATCAACGATTTTTATTATGCAGCTTCTTCTGGATTAGCTTCTTCAGAACTTTCTTGTTCTTTTAAAGCTTCAGCTTCAGCTTTTTGTAATTCTTTTTGACGTTTAGCTTCTTCTTTAGCTAAAGGTCCTTTTAAAGCAATAAATTTACCACCAACTTTAACCATTGGAGAACTTAATTCCATTAATACATTTAATCTTGAAACTGCTCTTGCTGTAACATAGTCATATTTTTCACGATTTTTTCTACCATAATCTTCTGCTCTAGCTACTACGATTTCAAATCCTTCAAGTCCTAGTTCTTGAACAACAAGTTTTACAAACTCCATTCTTTTGTTCATAGAATCTAAAGCTGTTACTTTTAAGTTAGGGAAAGCAATTTTTAATGGAATTGATGGGAATCCAGCACCAGCACCTACATCGCACAATGTTTTACCATCAAAATCATTTACAAACCCTAATGTTAAACAA
>CALCEG010000142.1 GCA_937900435.1 uncultured Alphaproteobacteria bacterium | reverse complement strand
TCGATTGCGACCTCTCGCTTATCCCTTTCAACCGACCTTGTAAGGTCGCCGACGAGCAAGAAATATTCGGCCTGCTCGAGCATCGCGCGCATAATGATAGGACGGAGGGAGGGAAGCGTTGCGATTAGATTATCTTGGTTGAGATTGTTGGTCGAAAAAGTGTGAATATAGTTGTATATAATGTCGCTTACGCGTCTTAGTAGCCTTGTTATTACTGCGGTAGCATTCGTGTTTCTGTTTCTTTGCAACCGCTCGCGTATGTTCGTGCCGTTATATATAAGAGCGTATTCGGTTAGCACGTAATGTCCCGAATCCTCGTCAAATTGCATGAAATCGTCTGAAAATGGATACATATAATAATGCATAATGCAAAGCGCAGAATGCAAAATTAACATTTTATTCTTTGTCGGCGAAGTTTTAGATATCGCCGGTGATTTAGGTGGATTTAATCTGCACTGGGCGTGGGCCAGCGGACATGTTGCAGGTATGTACGCATAGGACACTTTTTATTAATTTGCACAACCAGTGTCATCCTGTGTTTTTTGCCCCTGCAAAAATTGAGAAATTTTGTGGGACCCGATATGTAGGAATTATAAGTTTTTTTTAAGTGCGGGAGTTTTAATTATGAAGAATTGATAAAGTGTAAAAAATAAATCGACGATACCTGGGTCCTGTGGTACCCGAAAAAGCCACAGGAATTGTTAGCTGTTGGGGAGTTGCTACATCATCTTATCATTGATTCCGTCCGACTTTAGTGCAATGCACCTGTTGTATATCTAACAGCCCCCCCGACCTGTATGGCTGATGGGGACATAATAAAAGACGCCACCGCGCCTTTTCTTGCGGATTCTGCACCGTTTCGCGATGCCGCTTTTAGGAAACGAACTAAATTCCCATCTGGTTCTGTGTATTAGTTTATCATATCTGATTATGTTTTCGTAATATTAAAGTTTTTAATTGGTTGTAAAAAAATAAAAACCGCGTTTTTGCGGTTTTAGTTGTTGTTTTATTCAGCGGATTCTTCTTCGACCAAGATTGCAACCTGACCGTCTTGGACAACCATATCTGGATCGTCCGCGGTGGTTTTATCGCCAGCCCAAACATAGTACTTATACGGAACATCTGTTTGTGCAGAAACCTGAATTATATGGTGGTCTGTTTCCAGAACTAAATCATTGCCGTTTGGTGTCGCATAACGAACAACAGCACAATTCGTACCAACACATTCCGTTGTGGCTGTTTCTTCTGGAACATATTCTTCGTGTGGTGTGGTTTGACAAGCCGCCAAAACCAACACAATGCCTGACAGGGCGAACATTATTGCTTTCATACTTTGCATTATATCATATTTTTATATAAAACCAAAATAAAAAACGCCCCTGTTTTGGGGCGCGTTTTTACCAGCTGGTATAGCCGTCTGCACATTCTTGTGCACACTTCTTGCGCGATGAATCCCAATATCTGCGACCTGTTTCATCGGAATATTCATCACAGATTAACCGACATTCGTTGTTTTCCAGTGCGTATAATTCGCCTTGGTACAGACAAGATGCGATTTCACATTCGCGGACATAACTGCTGACCGCAAGCTCGCCACCGACACTGTACGCGTTGTTGCAACGTCCACATTGATTCCAGGCCTCGTTAGTTTGGCTGGCATCGTTGGTGTACCCAGGGTCGCAACGAGTTGCAATACATTCGCCCCAAGAATTTGTCCGATGGTTCCATTCGCGAATACCGGTACCATTTTCGATTTCACAAACCTCTTCATCTGGGACACATGCGTTTGCACTGATATGATATCCATAATCACATTCTGCGATCATACATTTATCATACGCTTTTTTGACGCTGTTCCATTTTTTAACAGCTGACATTGCATTTGATACACTGCACGATATTGTATCAGAATCACACTTATCGCCATTTGGATGATAACCAGATACACAAGATTCGATTTCACAACCGCGACTATACGTCAATGCATTATCGCGTGCACACTTGTGGCAAACACCACCAATCATTTCATAACCTGCGTGACAGATTGGTTCCCTATAAGAACATTTAAAATTATAATATTCTGTGGCGTTTACGGGTTCTTGTATCATATAACCGTCTGTTTCATGCGTTTCACAAACCTGATAACAATCTGATAGTTTGTCCGATTGTGGCGCAGATTCAGGGTGCGTTTCTGGACATTGATGTTTGTCCCCATCGCAATAATAACCTGATGGACATGCAG
>CALCEG010000141.1 GCA_937900435.1 uncultured Alphaproteobacteria bacterium | reverse complement strand
GGGCTGTGGCGTTTCACGGAATTAAGCTTTGACTGCAAGGTGTCCATGGCATTAAGCATTGGCAACCCGTTTTCATCGATAAGGGCATGTGTGTTTTTGAACTTGCCGTTGTCATCCTGCATATAGCCACAGTCGATAAGAATCTGGACCAGCTTATCAAAGGCAACACGAATGCTGGCAATTTTGGTCGTGGGGCGGTGCCACTGTTTAACCGGCCCCACGTCAGGGATACGTTTCTGAACATCCTTGTTGGTTTCCAACAGCGCAACAATTTGCGCCAGCATAGGACGGGTTTTGTCATTCTTGCGGGCATAGTAGAAGTGCAAGGCATGACGCACGTCGTCCCAGTAATAATCCCCCAGCAACTGGTTGATTTTGTCAGAACCGGCACGCAACTTATCCAGATCCTTTTCACTGGACAGATACAGGTCGGCGATTTCAGAAATATACAATTCAGCAATGTTTTCGGTCATGATAGATTCCCCTTTGGTTAAATCGGCAAGTCATCCGTATCACGTGTCGCAGACGCAGGCCGGAACCGATTTGGTTGATTGGCCCATTTGCGCAGGAAAGGTTTCCAATCGCGAATGGGGGTTTGGGCATCGTTGGGCAAGACCCAACCAAGGCCCGAATAGTAAGACCAGAATTCTTCGGCGACACGTGGAGTGCACGCAAAACCACCGCAACCAGCACAAGCGGACTGGTCGGCAGCATAAGACAAAACATCATCAAGGGTTGGCGCAACGAACGAAGATTTCCTCGCGCGCGTAGTGGAATTATTAAAATTAATATTATTATTTAAATATTCCCCAGGATTAGTAATATATACCCTAGATGGGGGTGTGGGGGAAGACTTATCCAAACCCTTAACCAAAGGGTTAGGTAAAGAGTTAGGGAAAGAGTTAGGATAAGAGTTAACCTGTTCGCTATGTTGGTTTTTCCCACATGGGTTGTTGCAATGACCTTTTGGACATCCTCCTGTACCAGACACTTTCAACTTGTCTTTCATTGAAGTAAGGGCCAGGTCCTGGACATAGTTCAAGTCAACAGAAACAGAACCATCGAATGCATATT
>CALCEG010000140.1 GCA_937900435.1 uncultured Alphaproteobacteria bacterium | reverse complement strand
CAAAGCTGGTAACACTCGGCACACCCGAAAACATGGAAGCGCTGACCAAGTACTGCGCGGAATGCATTTCCGACAAGCATCTGCTCGGATTTATGCAGACGCCGTGGGTCATGACGTACGATTGGGGCGATCAGCGTCAGCGCATCCGCGAGGGTGTCGATCAGCTCGGAGAATCCAAGCGCTGGTTTGAAGCAAAACAATAACGGCGGCAATACGGCGGGACTTGTTCCCGCCTTCTGCTGTTTTACCGTGTTTTTTGAAAAAATATAGGAGGGGGGTACCTAGGGTACCACCCCCCACCCTTTTGTTGTGGAAACGCTATTCCTACCGAGCCAAATTATCTCAGAATCGATTCTAGGAGGGCAACGCGGGTTGCGCCAGCGAGCCGCTACGTCCAAACTGCGTCAAAAGGCAAAAAGAAAAGGCGGACCTTACTGGTCTGCCTTCTTCTTAAATGGGTTTTTCCCCTTCAAGCTGTCCACCTTTTTGACGCCCTTACGGAACGTAATCAAAGTACGGGGGAAAGCGATTTCCACGGCAGTGGCTTTTCCTTCGCGAGTGAAGACGCGGGATACTTTATAAGTATTTGGATGAGCTTCACAGAGCCGGCGCATCTTCCCAATCATCAACGGTTCGTTTGTATAAACCGTACCAATTGGTGACACATGGCTCAGGTTCACCAGAGTCTCGCGCTCCTCCTTATCAAGAGCGGCCCACTGCTCTGGGAAGGGGAGGGGTGTCCACGCTTCGAAGTCGTGGACGTCCTGAAAATCAGGAAAATTTGAAAATTCTGTGTTTTCTGTCATGCAGAAGATCTCCTTTGGGCCTACGATGCCATCCTGAGCTTTTTTCACTCGGTAATTACCGTATAAAAAAGACCAACCACCCCTCAGGGGTATCCCAGGTAGGGTAGAGGGTAAAAAAACAAAAAAACTCGGAACTTAATTATACGATTGAATAAATTTCCTGTGGAACACGTTATTCCCGCCTTCGCGGGAATGACGACTTTTTTAGCGGGTATCCAGTGCCCCGCAGGGTCTATTCCCGTTCCCTAATCCCCACCGCCCTTGGCGGTCGCGGGTACATCGGGGCGGCATATATTTAATCCCAACCAGAAACAAAAAACTGTCAAACAAAAAAATGTTTTTTTTCCCTTGCGCGACCTGCAATAAATTTTCTACAATGAAAAACAAGGAAGAAAAAAAGGAGGTGTAAAATCTCAATCATAACTGCGGAATCAATGGATTTTATGCGTGTATTGCATTTCAATAAATGTAATCAATACACATAAAAAATTATTGAAACCGAATCGTAAACAAACCAAACAAAACAAAAAAAAGAAAAGGAAGAAAAATGAAAAAACTACTTAAATTTGCTGGCGTATCCGCCCTTGCATTAGTCACAGCCGCCCCAAACGCATTCGGCGCAGCTGGTACGTTTGCTCCCTCATGTTCATCAAACAAAGTTACAATCTCGTTTTATGGAATGAAAGCGCCGACTTCAGGAACCACCCCCACAGTAACACTCTTAGGAACAGCGGATTATAGTAACGGTAACTGGTATAAAACTGGTACTAGTACGGCGGTAACTACCTTTGGTGCTTTAGGAGTTACTATTCCAGAAATAACCAAAAGTATCAGTTTAAATGATGTTAGCGCAACCAGCGGCGCGAAGCCTTTCCGTGCAGACTTAGTTGGTGCGGTTCCAGAAACTTTAAGTGAAGATACTCTGGTTGGTACTAGTGTGTGCGCAAACTCGGCGCCGGCCAATTCAATAGGTGTTGCAAGTACCGATACTTTGCCAGCATTGGATGCTGCAACCATTAGCAATCATACGTCATTGGCCTACGTTGTTATGTATGCAGCAAACTGTGTCACGGGTGTCAATGCTACGTGTTCTTTGGAGATAGGGCAGAAGAAGGCGACTTATAAAAACTCATGTAAGGTTGGTTATGGATCGCCTAACTTCAATAACACAACCATGGTATGTAATGATATGGCTCCATCCCTTAATATGCCAGCAGATCCAGTAGCACCGTCAATTTAATAATGCTTATAATTATCCAATGGCATTTTCGTGCCATTGGATACAACCAATTAAAAGAAAAATTTATAAAAGTATAAAAAAGAAAGAGAGAATAACAGAACATGTTTAAAAAATTTATATTTTTATTAATTTTATTTATTATGCCGGTATTTACAGCAAATGCAGGGTTGGCATTAAAAAATTGTTATAGTCTAACACTTAGTTTGGTTGATGGGTCTGCAACAACCGTTGTGTATTCAGATGGAACATCTTGGTATAGTGATTCCGGTTGTACCAAGACAACCAGTCTGACCATACCGCGTCGTGCATCTGATAACGCGATCCCCGTATTTTTTAAAACAAGTTGCTCAAGTCGTGCAACAACTCATAATTCTAGTGGAACTGTTACATATCCTACAGATAATACAGTGGGCCCATTATGTAGCTACAATTCATCTTCATCATTAGTGTGCAATATACCGGCAAGTTCAATAACTTCAAACACTGGGTATTGCGCGGATACATTTGCTAGCCCAAATAATCTAACATCAATAGTCGCTGGGAAATCTGCTGCCACACTAACATATTCTGCTACTGGTAATGTAGGTTGTTATGCGATTACACTAGATGTTAATGGTGGTACAACGAATGGCAGTCCAACAATATTGTACAAAAAGCCATCAAACACCACTTGGTATAATGAAAGAACGTGTACAATAACTGTGAAGACACTAACAAGTGTCGCATCAAAAACTGGATATGCGTTTAATGGGTATTATACTGCTGCCAGCGGGGGAACACAATGTGTTAATTCAGAAGGGTTGCTAAGTACATCCTCGTCATGCAATTTTAACGGTGCGACAACTTTATATTCCCAATTTACCGCAAACTGTAATAAAATTACACTTAACGCAAATGGTGGAACCACTGCAACTACAGCTGTATTATACAAAAAAACAGGTGCAAGTGGATGGTTCACAGATAATACTTGTAAAACCGTTTACACCACAACAAGCAATGTTATTCCCACACGCATAGGCTATACCTTTCGTGGATATTTTTCGGCAAAATTAGCAGATACAACCTCGAATGTCAGCAATGGCACACAATATATTCAAACCAAAGGTGCTAGCGCTTCGGCTGGGACCTTATGGATGCCTACAGCTGCTACAACTATTTATGCTGCCTGGGCAAAAAATTGTACAAGTCCAGACAATGGAACGTGTACACTGGGGGTTACAACAGGCGGTGTTGTTACGTATACTACTGCATGTAATAATGGATATACATTAAGTAATGGTAGTACAGCAACACCAACGTGTACATCAGGATTTTGGAATGGTGGTGGCAGTGGTTCTTGTGGCGATGTTGTAAATATTAATTTCTGGGGGTTAAATGCTTCTGGCCAATTTGTAAGCTTAACACGAACGGCAAAGCCAACATTTACAAATTCTACGAGAAAGTGGAAATCGTCTAGTGGAACAGTTGCAACCACATTTGAATCGCTTGGTGTTTCTATTCCAACAATAAGCACTTCTATTACAGTTGACGGCACAAGATATGCAAATGGTGTAAAACCATATCGGGGCCAGTGGGTTGGTGGTGAACCAACCAGTATGCCAGATGGAATAATCGCAACGTCAACGGTTTGTTCGTCAAACATGGATAGTTCACGTGATATTGCGCTGAATGGTAGTTTGCCAGATATAACCAGCGCGATACAAAACTATGCAACCGAGGCGCACTATGTGATTTTATATGCCGCGGAATGTGTTGATCCCACTGGCGCAACACTTGGTTCGACGTGTTCATTAAACGTCTCTAACGGTGGCGCAACATACAGCAACGCATGTTTAACAGGAACAGGAAACCCGAGTTTTTGGAATGCAACACAGTCTTGTCAATCGTATGCAGTACATCAGATGCAACAAGGTCAATGCGCATTGTGATAAAAAACGGACAGATTTAGGGATAATTAGATTAAAATATGTTTAATGTATTAAAATTTCTTTTTATTGGTTTTACTCTGTTGATCACACCAGCATTTGCAGAGGATGTTGGCACAGCCTTTCCAGAATGTTATCCGAACACATTTTATGTTGCATATAATAATGGTGGTGGTGATGGTGATGCGCCAATGACACCCGTTTCTTGCAAATATGGCGAAGAATGTCTGGCACCAGAAAACACATATACGCGTGATAATTACACATTCTTATATTGGACTTGCAAAAAAAGCGACAACACAGATTGTGAACAGTCAACATATTACACAGGTGATTCTATCAGCACCGCAACAACCACAGACAATGATACAATAACATTAACTGCAAACTGGATGATAGATGGTTTTTATAGCATCAAGTATAATATGCTTGGTGGGGCGCTGTCTGCCGAATTGTCCGGCAGCCGTACTGATTCATGTAACCAGGAATCCGATATAATTGAATTACCAACATTGACGCGCGCGAACAGTAGATTCGAAGGATGGTATACGGATTCAAAGTTTGCTACAAAAATAACAGAAATTAAAACCGGTGAATGCTCGGGCGATATGGAATTATATGCAAAATGGTCTTGCGATAATGGGTATAAATCCAGCGAGGCAGGCGACGCATGCACAGAAATAAATTATGCAATTACATATAATTTAAATGGTGGTGAAAACGCGGTTGGCAATCCTATAGGATACAAGATAACTGATGATAGCATTGTCTTAAAGGCACCAACCCGCACGAATAGTACGTTCAATGGCTGGTACGCAGATGCCGAATTTACAACCAAAATTGAATCAATCGACAGTGGCAGCACAGGTGACCAGGCAGTATATGCAAAATGGTCTTGCAATGACGGTTATGCGATGTCCGCAGACGGCCTGTCTTGCATTGGCAACACAATAACGATTGTGTATAACACTGATGGTGGCACTGCGGTTGAAAGCACAACGTGCACCTATGGTGAAACGTTCACAATTACGTCTACAACAAGTAAAACAGGCTATACATTTAGTGGTTGGAAATTCGTCGGTAACAATATAGTCAAAGATATAACTACAGAAGTAATGTGTGATAATAGTTTGTTGGGGATATATGAAGGTTCATACACAACGGTTGCACAGTGGACTGCAAACAATTATAACGTAACATATTATTGTGTTGATGACAGCACAACTGCGAAAAAAGAAGAAAACGTGGACTTTGATTCCGAATACACAGTTGCTCAGAGCACTTGCGAAAAAGTTGGTTATACATTCGCAGGTTGGGCTGTGTCTGATACAGAAACTGTTGTAAACCCTGACGATAAATTTGTCTGGAATTATACCGAAGACAAGACCCTAACGGCACAATGGACCTTGAACAGTTACGACTGTGCGGCTGGCCAGTATTTACCAG
>CALCEG010000139.1 GCA_937900435.1 uncultured Alphaproteobacteria bacterium | reverse complement strand
CACTCGACGAGGTTGTCGGCTGGCTTATCGACAACGGCCATATCCCGTCCTTCTGTACAGCCTGCTACCGTGAGGGCAGAACGGGCGACCGTTTTATGTCTCTTGCCAAAAACGGACAGATTGCCACCCAATATGTAGACCTTTCCGGCAATCCCACAATGGATGCCGCATTTAACCCCAACGGCTCTATATTCGCAATCGAAGGTATAACATCCCCCGACGGACGCGTGCTCGGAAAGATGGGACATAGCGAAAGAATCGGGAATGCGCTTTATAAGAACATAACCGGTGAATACGATATGAAGCTCTTTGAGTCCGCAGTCAAATATTTCTCTTAACGGAGGATATATAGATCATAAAGAACTACTTGTTTCCCCAGAAGAAGCAAATAGAATAAATCCACAAGACCTATATTTGCACACAATGGAAGACGCCGCTGCAACACGCGCGCGTGTCGAAGAATTACTGATGCCAAGAAAGCCGCTGGGGAACTTGTGGTTTGAAAACATCGATACAACAACAGAAACAATAAAAATTGTCGAACCAAGCGAACCTGTTGTTGTACAACCAGAAAAGTACGCAGCGCAAGATTTGACAACTGTCGTGCAAAAAACTTTTGTTGAAGATGTAAATGATGATGGATGCCCATTCGAATCAGAAACAGAATGTGAAATCTGGCGCAGAAAGCCAATTGTTCGCGAAACTGTTTCGCCACGCAGCGAAAAATTGCGCAACGCGAACATAAATGAATTTCTGGACGTATTGTATTGCAACCCAAACATAGATGCATCGCACCCGTCTGCGGCGCCGTTGTTGAACAGATACAAAATGCTGATGCGGTCTGCAAATGCATGCTGTACAGATGGTATGGCGTACAAATTGAAACAGGCAGGCGCAACAGATGGACTGGTCTATAAATTCTTGGTTGATGATGCGAATTTTTACGGCATCGGGGCGCGTTGCCTGATGATGACAGATTACGACCTGGACACAAAGTATCCAAATACTGCGACCGCTGTTGTTGCGGCTGATGTCAGAAACGGATGCCTGTGTCGTGGCAGACAATGGTTTAAAGCGATGCTGGCACCATTCCAACAGGTGTATCAGTATGCACCAGAATTTAAAAACTCTGCGTTTTATTATACATACAAGGACGGTTTGCAACGTGAAATAACAGTTTCTATCAATAACGATGTGCAAAATGTTCTGAAACAACTGGAACAATGCCCATAAGTTTAATTCCCCACGATTGTGGGGATTTTTTATTTGTATAAAAATAACCTTGCAGATAAACTAAATCAGTTTAATATATATGCAGAACTTTAAAATAGAGGTAAAAAATTATGCCAGCAAAAACAGTTAATGATATTGTCGCACTATGTAAACGGCGTGGGTTTATATTTACAGGCTCGGAAATCTATGGGGGACTGGGGGGTGCGTACGACTATGGCCCATACGGCGTGGAACTGATGAAGAATATTCGCGATGCGTGGTGGAACGCAATGATTTATTCGCGCGATGATATCGAAGGACTGGACGCGGCACTGATTACAAACCGTTTGATGTGGAAATATTCTGGACACGAAGCTGGTTTTTCTGACCCACTGGTCGAATGTAAAAAATGCGGCACGCGTATGCGCCAAGATAAAATGAAAGACACTTCAAAATGCGATAACTGTGGCAGTACGGAAATAACAGAACCACGCGCGTATCAACTGATGATGGGACTGTCAATCGGCGCAACCGCAGATGGCGCAATTAATGCGTACTTGCGCCCAGAAACGGCAACAACGTCTTATACCAACTTTAAAAACGTGCTGGACGCAAAGCCACATAAACTGCCATTTGGTATCGCACAAATCGGCAAGGCGTTTCGTAACGAAATTTCCCCACGCGGATTCGTGTTCCGTATGCGCGAATTTGAACAGGCAGAAATGCAATACTTTGTTAATCCAACAGAAGACGAACAATTCCATAAAATGTGGATGGATGAACGTTTGGCCTGGTGGATTAATGTTCTGGGGATACCTGCGGAAAAATTACGCTTTGCACCACACGAAAAACTGGCGCACTATGCCAAGGCCGCAGTAGATATCGAATACGAATTCCCAGATGGATTTGATGAAGTCGAAGGAATACATAATCGTCAGGACTTTGATTTGGGCTCACACACCAAGGGACAAAAAGAGTTGACCATCAACGCAAATGTTCTTGACAACAAAGACAGCACAACAAAACTGGCGTACAGCGACCCACAAAGTGGAAAAACTTTTGTACCATACGTTATCGAAACAGCAATGGGGATTAATCGCGCAATGCTGGCAGTTATGATAGAAGCGTATAACGAAGAAGACCTGGGCGATGGGAAAACCCGCACTGTATTGAAACTGAAACCAGCACTGGCACCAGTTAAGGCCGCAGTTATACCGCTGGCGCGTAATGTTCCAGAACTGCTGGATATTTCAAACGATATTGTGCGCGAATTGCGCAAACTGGGGATTGGACGTATCGAATTGGAAAATTCTGGTAATATTGGAAAAAATTATCGCAGGCACGATGAAATTGGAACACCGATATGCATAACAGTCGACCACCAAACGATGGAAGACAACACTGTTACACTGCGCCACCGCGATACAATGAAACAAGAACGTATCCCAATCGCAGAAATAAAAGAAAAATTGTTGAAAATTGTGAAATAAAAATCCCCCATTCGGGGGATTTTTATATTTCTGTTTTATTTTATTGCTTTTATTTTGTTGTAATTATTGTCGTGCAATGTTTTGTCGGAACCAGACAACGCGCCTGTATACGTCTGAACAACACCGTCAGTAAATTCTGCGTTGATTACAGAATACGCTGCAGGTGCTGCAAACGGCAACTGAACGCCCGTTGCGTTTACCCCTGTGTACTTTTGAACCATTGTTGGTGCAAGTTTCTGGTTCAACATTGCTTGAATTTGGGCTATGTACGTTGGTGCAGGGTTAGTCAAATATGTATTAAACCAACCGCCCGTTTGACCAATACCCAATAACGGTGTCCACGAAACGCCACCTAAATAGAACGGCAATTTGTGTCCACGATAGTTAACAACGACAACCGCATTATTGTTTATGTTTACTATTGGCGACATTGTGTTAACCGTTGTTGCCATTGGTACCAATGTTATTTGGGATTCACCAACAACACCGATAACACTGTTTGCATTATTTAGCATTGTGTTGATTTCATTTTCAACAGTTGACCCAGTTATAACATTTTGCTGCGCCGCGTCATCATTTTTATCGCGATTCAACAGGCCGCCAACCAAGAAACCTGTACCAACAGTTCCCAAGACAGCCGCAGTCGCAATCAAACCTGTTTTTGGTTTTTTAACATTATACGGTGTAATTGTACGGTTGTCCGGAGTTGAGTCAATCACTGGAACTTCTGGCAGTGATGCAACTGCAGAGCCCGGTGTTGACGTAATAGCGGGGGCTGGAGTTGACACAGCCACAGAACCTGATGTTGACGCAACCGCAGAGTCCGGTGTTAATGCAACCACAGGAACTTCTGGTTCTTCTGGCACAACTTCAGGAACTTCTGGCTGTGACGCAACCGCAGGGGCTGGTGTTGATTTGACTGGTCTGATTATTGAGAAATCTGTATCTTCGGATGCAAGTAACTCGCCACCAGCACCAATAGTTACAGCAACCGCACCGGCACCAAAAGCTTTGGCAACACTGGCACTTGTAATAAGCCGTCCGCCTTGGGCCAACCAAACTTGTTGTCCCACCTTTAGACCGTATTGACTGACAAGTTGCGCATTAATACTTCTGCCACCTTCAAATCCTAAACTTCTTAAGACATTTCCTGTAAGAGGTGTTTTATTTGTCATTGATTTAGCCAAACGCGCCCCGTACTTTCCGTTAACTACCCTGGTATGTAACGCGCTTTTTGTCGCAGATAAAGCACCACCCACATTTCCAATTATGTTTACGATACCACCAACCATAATCATGGTGTTTCCGGCTCTGCTTATTGCTTGCCAAAATTGTTCACTTTCTTTAACGGTGCATACTTCATTTCCGTCTTTGGTTTGACAATCAAAGAATTCTGGATTGCTATAGAATTCCGTCCAGAATTTGGAATCATCATCCAACTGATTTATTAGTTTTACAAAAATATCATCAACTGCTCTTGCTTCTGCAACTTGAAAATCTTTCGAATAACTCTGCATACTGTTTAATTCATTGATAAGCAGGTTTTCGGCACATTCTGAAGTAGCATCTATCAGGCATTGATTTGCTTTTTTTACAAACGGTTCAAAGATACCAAAAGTCTTTACCGATTCTGCTGTTATTTTGGTTACACCGCCAGCAATTACCAAACCAGTACCAACCTTGGCAACAACTGCCCATGCACCTGGCGCAGCCGCACCAGCAGAAACAATACTTGAAGCAACCGCAACAACAACAGCGCCTGTAACACCGGCAATTTTAAGTACTTTTTCACCGTTTGTTAAATTCTTGGCATCTGGCAGGATACATAACCCTTTATCTTCGTCCCATCTTATACCTTTACAATCGGGACAATCTACTTCGCCTTGGTTCGCCAATAATTCACACTCTTCCTTACCCAATCCAACGCAATTTTTGCCATCAAATGTACCATCTAGCAATATGCAACTCATTGCCTGCATACCGGCGTCGGCACGTTTCTTGGAAAATTCATTTACATCGTCAAAGACATAGTCAATTTGTTTATCGCCAAAATAACAGGACACAATGTCATCTTTTGGTGCATTATTTGACACTTTACAACCGGGGCCCATATATGTTTTGAAACTGCTGTCGCAACGTATATTGAACATTTCCGTCTGACATTGTTTGGCGGTGTATTCTTTTAAAGCCTCTAGAAACTCTAAATTCGTATTAAATTGCGTACCACGACAGAATGTGAATGGGTCGATATTGCAAGCCCTCTTTAAGTCTTTCGCTTCCTTTATCAAACCAAAATTGATTTCACACATTCCATTTGCTGACAAATAATTTATTTCAGCAGAATCAACAAGTGTATTATATGCGGCTTGAACTTT
>CALCEG010000138.1 GCA_937900435.1 uncultured Alphaproteobacteria bacterium | reverse complement strand
AAATCTTTACTTTACATTATTTCTTTAACACTCACATTTTTTACAAACTACTATATGGCTTATATGGTTTGTATTTTCTCTGTGTTATTCTTTATTTACAATTACTTTATTCAGTACGATTTCACATCAACTTATTTTGGAAAATTAAGACAAAGACAAAAAGGCATCAAAGCCTTTTTCTCATGGGGCTTTAATAATTTAAGAAATTCAAGATTTATTGATTTTAATCGAATTATCTGCAGATAGATTGGGTCCTAATCAAGTCAAAGAGTTGTACAGAATTGCGATGTTCTTGGGGTATCCGCCTGTTTGTCCAGGGTGTGGTATGCCAATTGCGACAATCGGTGAATTTTCGTGGGATCATATATATCCGCGCTCGAAGGGTGGCAGCAGTTATTTATCTAATTTACAACCTATGCATAAAACGTGCAATACACTTAAGTCAGATATGATTGAAGATTGGCACGAGGTGTGCGCGTTGCATTATGAAAATTCAGGTGCGGTACAAAAAAATAAGAAAAATAAAAAGCACAAGAAAAATAAGAAAAATCAAGAAATGTACAACAGTATGAAAAAAATAAATTCATACTTGAATGATAATCATCATAATCACAAGCATAAATAAGGATTGCAAGATGAACGAAAAACGTGCAAAAAAAGCAAAATTTTTATCAAATTCACTGGTGTCTGATTTAGATAGACGGTGGCGTGGTATGTTGGGACGTTTGGATTCCTTGGAACGCAAGGCGATTGAAATGAAACTGGAAACGGTTGAAGATTTAATCGAAGATTTAAGAAACGTAATTATAAAAAACCAGCCGAACAAAAAGTTGTTCAGAACAGTTGAAAACAAAATTAATGAAATTGAAGTATCATTAAAAAAAATAGAGTTTTTTTTGAGTTTAAAAAAACAAAAAAGCCGCTAAAAACGGCTTTTTTTGATACTTTGTTTGGTTGTGCTTATGGATTTGTTAAGTAAATATAATGTATAATTATATTTGTCTGGACAAAGTAAAAGGATTTTTGTAGAATAGCGGACATTGCGGGCGTGGTATAATGGTAGCACGTCAGCTTCCCAAGCTGAAGACGAGGGTTCGATTCCCTTCGCCCGCACCAAGTTTGAATTTTGGATTGTATGAATCGGGTATCCTTATGACGCACACATCAATTCGTTGCTAATAACGCAACTCATTGTGTGTTTATACACTCGGATTCCCTTCGCCCGCACCAAAAATATAGCCGACCTTTGTGGTCGGTTTTTTTGCCTAGTTAAATATGTTCTTGTGTAAAAAATGAAAATTGTGTAGACTGTGTCTTGAGAGATTATGTTTATGAAATTAAGTCGTTTAATAGTTTTTTGTTTGTGGCCGTTTTTCGCGATTAACGGTTGGGGGGCTGGTGCTGGGATAGCTGTAAGCGGTGTTGCTGTGGGTACAACACCGGAAGAAATTGTTGAAGCTTCCCAAGAAATAGAAGACCCTGAATCCGCGGCTGTTTTTAACGATATTAGGGAGTTAGAGAGGTTGTTAAGCGAATTAAAGTGGGGGAATTCTGACGACCAAACAGAACGTGATTTATATTCCAGGTTAAAAAATATCATTACAGAAATAAAACAGAGTAATAAAGAAACTGTCGAAGAATTTATACGACAGCAAAAAGTAGAAGAAGCCCGGGAAGACTACGAATCTGCAAAAGAAAACGAACAGTCAACGGCTAATAAGTTGCTGGGTGGGGCATCAATGGCGGCGATGGGAATTGGTGGTATGGAATTGGCGTCAGCGATGTCTGAAAAAAAGGCGATGGAAGAAGCAGAACAACAAATGAAAGCCTATTTGGCGACATTTTCTTGTACATACGATGATGGTAAGCGTTTTAGCGGTGGTGAAACTGCGATTGAATTGCCAGGGGGAAATGAATTGTTGTCGTTGGTTGGCGAATATAAGACGTTGGCGGCGGATTTGAAACTGCGCAAGGAAGCGTTGGGATTAAAACTGGGAATTGAAAGTCAAGAAATTCTGGACAAGGCAAATTCTGGTCTGTATGACGATGTGGCAACTGGAAAAACAGATGGTGCGTTTACGTCTTTGGCGCGCGCATTGTCTGATAAAACCAGTGAAGATGCTGCAGAATGGGCGGAAGATAAAGCAAAAATAGAAGAAAAAGTTAAAAAAGCTGGGACTGCGGTTGCGGTGGCGGCGGTTGCCAGTGTTGCAGCAAATCTGGCGATTAATGGTGGGCAAAATAAAAGAAAGTCTGTGGCAGAAAAAGCAAAACCGGTGCGCGATGATGTGTATGCGGTGCTGGATGAAATTATTAAAAAATGTAATGCTGTTTTAAGTGAAAAAAGAAGCAACGAGCGTGTTGTCTGGTATAAAGATTTGCCGAAAAAAATAAAGGAATGTCAGTAATGCGACGAATAATTGCAAAGATTTTTTGTGGGCTAGTTGTTTGTGTTGCTTTGTTGTCTTCTGCGTTTGCGGCCGGTGATTCATGTTATGACATTGGGGTTGGTGGAACGTGCCATTTGTTTGAAGATGTTTCTGTACAAACCGAAGCCGCCGAAGGATTGATAAAAGTCGCAATGAAGGCGGATTTAACAGCAGCAAGTAAAAACAACAATAACAATTTTTATTATGAATTGAAGGGCAGTTTTGAAAAATTAAGTGATACGCAGTATTCCTATAAAGATAGCAAGGGCGCCCTGCATATTTTTCGTTTCAAATCGTTTAAAGCAGGAACTGGCAAAGAAAGATACGGTGCACAAGAAGCGATTTGTAAAATGTATGGGGGCAGATTTTCCAGCGAAAATTATGAAGGATTAGGATATTGTTTTATGAATAAAGAGTTAGACCTTGAAAAACGTTCCCAACTTAATAGAGATTTAAAGCAGTTTGGATTCTGGGCAAAATGGAAGCCGGCAGGTAAATTGGTAACTGGGCAGGTTCACACCATTTTGGGCTCCCGTGAAGTTGGGACAGATGTTGATGCCGCGTATGTATTTGAACGTTTTCTTACCAGCGATATAGTAGAGTATTGGGGGATTCAAACCGAAGACGGTGAAGATATCATAGATCCGTATATATTTAAAAATCTGGAAATAGAAAATTTGGCGGTCGCAAAAGAATATGTAAAAACGTATACTTTGTTGCGTTTTGCGATGGCCGGCTATGTGGTTAATAATATGTTGTGTGCATCAAGTACTGTTCGTATAAGTGGTGGTTCGTTTAGTAGTGATGATTTTTATCCGTGTATTGTGGAATATTATGATAATGGTTATATTTATACGAAAAATATAGGTTATTTGTTTGATGACGCATCAGAAACCAGCAAAAAAGCAACAGAAATTAGTCGGGGTGTTCTGGCGTGCAGGGCGTCTGGTGGTGATGCAACTGACAAAGGGTTGTGTGCAGGATTTAGTCAAGAAATGTGTAAATCTTTAAAAGATAATGCGGGGGTTGATACGATGTGGGATGAAGAAAAAGGTGGGTGCATAATGACCACACAAGCCGACGACTATAAGAAAGATAAACGTATAAAGACTGCAATTGCAATAGGAGGTGCTGTCATTATGGTTGCTATGGCACCATGGACTGGTGGTTCATCGTTGGCTGTTATGGCGGTTGTTGGCGGTACGCTGGTGTTGGTTGCAACAGTTTCTCGTGAAGTATTTAGCAGAGTAATAGACGTAAAGTTTTCTGCAGCACTGGCGGCTGCAAATATGTGTTTGGTAAATACATGTGGTGGCATTGGAATTGATAGTGAGCATAAACTTTATGTAAGGCATAAAACACCAGAGTGTATAGAGTGTGCGACTGATACATCCAAAGGGTTGGTGATTGCGATGGCTGAATTTGAAGGCGAGTTTTCTGATACAGATGCACAAACTGCATCACATGTCCTGGAGTTGCTGGTGTCTACATTAGATGGGACGATGGCACCCATTTGCTTGCAGGCGGTTGCTGAAGGCACCAGTAAAAGTTGGTTAGTGTATGGGGAAAAAGTAAGTGAAGCTATGATTCTACTTGGTGGTGTGATGTCTTTGGGAGCTGGCATTAAGGCATCGGCGTCTGGTGGGTATGGTGAAAATGCAAAAAA
>CALCEG010000137.1 GCA_937900435.1 uncultured Alphaproteobacteria bacterium | reverse complement strand
GTTGCAACGCAGAAAGCGAGACGATAGTTCTGCCAACAAACGCAAGCAAGACAGGTCATACGTTTGACGGTTGGTACGACGCAACTGGCAATCAAGTGACAGAGATAAGCGCAACAGATTGTGCGAAATCAGAACCTATAATCCTGACAGCACAGTGGACAGCATGTTCTGTATGTAACGCAGGCACTGGTGCGACCTGTGAACTGAGTGTAGTAAACAACCAATGCGTATACACAACAGGTTGTGCGGACGGGTACTATAAAGAACAAGGAACTGGTACAACCACTCCAGTTTGCGAGAGTTGTTTAAAGAGTTGTTCTGGTAACAGCAACGAATTTACGTTGGGCGAATACAATGTCTGTAAAGGCGAAACTGATGCTCTGTGTTATCGTGAATGTGAAACAGGTGATGTATCTGGTGCATACGCAGTAAGCGGAACTGTAAATGCTGGTGGCACGAACGCTTGTGTTGCGACAAGTTGTGTAAGTGATAACTATCTGTCAAATGGTACTTGTGTAGCTTGCGACAGTGGATTTAATGCACCGAACAATAACACCAGTGGTATTTCCAGCTGTACATCGGATTGTGAAAAGGCTTGCAGTGGTTATGCGGAATGTCCACAGAATGCAACCTGTGAATACGACACAACTTACAAGACCGTTGGTACACAGACACAGGTTGGCGAATGTGCTGCTAGTTCTGTATTATGTCCAGTAAGCAGCTTTGTTTGTGCGGATGGGTACAGCAAAACCGCAAACGGATGTAGTGTTGCAAACCTAAAAGTGATTTATAATCTGAATGGCGGAACTAATTACGCGGGTGCCCCGAATAACTTTGCGATGGAATATGGCGTAAGAATCGATGGGGTGCCTTTGTATAGCGGGTTTGTATTTGGTGGTTGGTGTACAGATGCTGGATTGACCCAATGTTTTTCAGCAATAGAAGTATTACCAAATATGGCAACAGGTGATTTACATGTCTGGGCGAAATGGTCTGCATGTCCATCAGGTTATTATTGCGATGGGGACAAACATCAATGTCCAGAAACATATCCTGAATCTGCGCCACAATCGGACGAACTATCAGATTGTTATCAGATTTGTGAAACGGTCATGGTTGATGCGGTATCAATAAAAGAACCATTGAACGCGATTGAATATTATGGGAAAGAGTGTTCATATGGTGAAAAAATCTGTCGTTCTGGATACGAAATGATAAATGGAAGATGTGATAAATGTGTACGTGATAATGCATTGACCTATGGACATGATTGCAAAATTGAATCTTGTGTGTCGGGATATCATTTGAACGAAGACAAGTGTGAGGCAAATATAATCGATTGCGTTGACAGCGTTAAAAATGCGGAATATGCACAACGTGAATGGAACAGAGTCAACCATAAATACGATGAATGTACGGTGTTATCGTGTGTGAACGGTTATCATATCGAATCAAACACCTGTGTCCCAGATACCAGAACCTGTTCGATATCGAATGGTGTTGGCGAACAATGGTGGAATGAACGTACTGGTACCTGGGATAAATGTGTCGCGATGTCATGTGATCCAGGGTATGTAATGGGTGGAGTTGAGGAACAATGCGTGCCATGCGACAATATGTACGATGTAAATGGCAAACTTGCGGCCAGCAGTTATGTCCGCGAATGTGAAATCGCATCTTGTTTGTACCAAGGCGAACTATACGCACTGGAAAACAATGAATGTCGATTAATCTGCGAAGAATATTCCGATGAAACAGGTCGCAGATACTGGAATGACATCACCAAGAAGTGCGTACACGATTGTGAAACAGGGTATATGAACTGGTAACCCCCAGTTTTTATACCCTTATTGTTTCAGTGTTTTTTTTGTTTCCCTGTAAATAAGTGCGTTGTTGCTTAATTGTGTAATTCGTTATGCAATAAAGTATTGTCAACTAAAAAGATGTATTTTTTTTCTTGCGCTATAACAGATTTTTTTTCTACAATGCCTTTAAGGAAGATAATAAGGAGGCAGAAAATACCACCCCTTAACGTAAAATTAGTGAAAAACATACGGTGTGCGCACGCGTTGCCGCATGATTTTAAGTATAAAAAACATTAAAACCGAATCGAAAAAACAGAAAGAAAGGAAAAAAAATGAAAAAACTCTTAGTTGCCGGAATCTCAACGTTATCCCTTATGGTTACCGCCCCAAACGCATTTGGTGCTGCTGCTCCATCTAGCTTGTATGGTTCGTATAATGCGAAATGCGAAAAATATGCAACCACTTTAAATTTTTATGGAATAGACGGTACTACTGGTTCAGTTCGCCAATTATTTACAGTTAATTATAATAATGGAAATTTTGATAGTAATTTTGGTGCAAATTTGAGAAGTCTTGCTGGGATACAAAAAATGAAACAAAATTTCTTATTGAATATAGGTGGAACAGACTTTGATTTGTCCGGTGGTTTGATGCCGCGTGCAGCCTTGTTTTTTAGTGCAGGAAATTCCGATCCCACTAAGAATGCTCCAGCTGCAGCGCCTACACTCGAAAATTATACAACGACTGGATCAACGGATAATGGGACGGAAGAAACTTTCTTGGTAACAAAAACATCGTGCAGTCTAAGCAAGATGATATCAAATGGCATAGATAATACAAATATAACACAGGAAGACATAAAAAAATTAACGATTGTTTTTCAATACAGTAACACAGATGGTTATGTTACACCAAGCATACCAGGTAGTGATTTTACAAAAACACTTGATGAAATTATAAAAGAAGGGAATTCAAATGTAATTAACTTCATCGTTGCCTATGCTGCTGCGTGCAATACAGATCCAGAAACCACCACCTGCAGTGTAAAGATTAATTCAAACGGTGGTGTACAGTATACAAATTCTTGCCTAGGTGGCTGTTTTGCATCCGAAGGCAGTTTTGGCGTAGGGTATGCAATGTGTTATGATCCAGATGTGTTTAAAATGGGGGTAGCTCAAGCAGATATGTCGAACCAAAATGTTGCGCTTGATTAATAATAAAAAATCGGTGTTTTGTTGCATGCGTACATTTTGAACGATGTGCGCATGCAACAAGAAAAAAGTAAACAGGAAAATAGGTTTATAACTGGAACAATAAAATGAAACGATTTATAGCGTTTACAGGTATTTGTACATTAGCATTTTGTGTAACCCAAAAAGCAGTTGGTGCTACTAATTATGGGTACGGTTCGTATGATGCATCTTGTCCAGCAAATGATACGATAACCGTAAAAGTTTATGGTTACAATGTTTCAAACAGGGGATTTGGTGTTGTTTCTACACAATGGTATGATGTGAGCACAGGAAACATTCAAACAACAAACAGCAATTATTCGGGGTTTCAAACGTACTTAAAAAACACTGTCACTGTATATGGCGGTACATACAATGGTATATCAATAAAAAACGGCTTAAAACCACGTGGATTAGTGTTTTATAGTTTGGGCACAACAAATTTACCAACAGAAAGCGTATTCAAGAACAAGGATTACAACTATATAACAACAAATACAGCGTGTGGAATCTCCCGGTTTTATAAAGATTTTACGGGTGACATGAAAACTCTTGCCCAGGCGCTATCTTTTCCTGTTTATGGTTCAAACACATTCCCATCGTTAACGAAAACGGTAAATGGGACCACTGCAAAAAAACTGATAATCGACACATATAACGAAACGCAAATCAATTATATAATCGCTTATGCTGCAAATTGCCAAGACAACACCAATGCAACGTGTGAATTAACCATTGGCAACAGTGGCAGTGCAATATACAGTAACTCATGCGACAGTGGGAGTTTTATGAATAGTGACACGGGATTTGGCCTTACTGCTGGTGTTTGTGTCGATTCTGCAGCAATTGCTCCGGAGCCTCTTGCCGCCCCGTCATCAACCGCGCCGGCTTCATAGTTGAAACACAAATAAAATGGATTAACAAGAAATAAAAGACAAACAAATGCAGAAAAAAATAGCGATTTTATCAGTTTTATTATTGTTGCCAATAACGGCAATGGCCGCAAACCAAAGTTCGGGAGGTAACATTGGAACAGGTGGCGGTGATCTTGTTTGTGTCCCACGTGATGAAAATTATGTCAATGTTAATTTTTATGGTCTAAGTTCAAGTGGTGTTTTTACCTTGTTGAAATCAGTGAAATTTAATTATAATAAAGGCGTATGGCCGTGCGTATCATCGGGGATGAGTTATTGTACGGGTAATGCTTCAAAACTTTCCGGTTTGCAAGTTCCTTTAACAACAGGTACATCTTCTATAACATATGATGGAACTACTTACAAGAAAGGGTTAAGTGCGTACGCAGCTTTGTTTGCTGGTGCTGGTAACGATGATTTGGGGACACCAAATGTACCTAATCAATTTATATCTACAACAACGTCTAACAAGATCACACCAAGTACCACGAATTTACACATAACAAAATCATCAGCATTACCAGATTTAAGTTCGAAAGTCACACTGAGTGATGGAACATTTGCTACACAGGTAAATTATGTTTTGGTATATGCTGCAAATTGTCTTGACCCAGATGGAACAACCTCTGGTGCAACATGTTCTTTAACCACAACAGATGGTCGCGCAGTTTATTCAAATACATGTTTGAATGGTACCAGCGCTCCAAGTGCGTTTGGCAGCACAAGTATTCCTGCTGCAAGTTCTGTAACAGTTAAGAATTCGTCATATAATACACCATGTTCGTAGCCATAACGATATAAAAACAGAAAAAATAACACACACAGGAAAAAACATGAAACGTATATTTGGATTTATTTTTGTTTTGTTAATCGCCGTCACATCATTTGCGGCGGAACCAACTGACGAGCCAACATGTATTGGCCCAAATGGTTGTGGTACTGCATTTCCTGTGTGTAATAACAACACCTTTACGGTACAATACAATTGTGGCAATGGTACTGGCACAATAACAGAAACACAGAGTTGCACATATGGTGATACAAATGCTGAAACAAAGTGCTTTGCAAAATCGGGTGATTATTGCACACCACCAACAGATAAAAAGTTTGTAGGTTGGCAATGTTCATCAACTGGAACAGGAGGTTGTTCATTCGATGTTTACGTGGTAGGTGCAGATATCAGCAAAATAACAGAAGAAAATGGCGCTGCCGTCACATTAACTGCAGATTATATTGATGCTGACGTAGTAAATATTAAAATTAAAACTGCCGGTGGCACAATTAATAATGATGATTTTGCCGAAACTCCAGATGGATACACTACTACATGTACCACAACAGGCGGTAAAATTGAAATTCCGACCCCAACACGATCAAACAGTTCTTTAGCGTATTGGAAAGTGGATGATGATACGTTTGATAGTCTCCCTATGCAATTAGATGCAAGTAAATATTGTAAAGAAGATGTAAATATACAAGCATACTGGGAATGCGATACTCATTATCATAGCAATGAAGAAGAAACAGCTTGCGACCCCGACACAATAACAATTAGATATAATACAGATGGGGGCAGCACAGTGGATGCAACAACCTGTTTGTATGGTAAAGCACTTACAATTAATACAATACCGACAAAAACAGGTTATGATTTTAAAGGCTGGTACTATAATGGTACGGATGAAGAAGTAAGCGATTCAACCTGTGGTTTAAAGGGGATGTCTGATAATACGATTGAACTCTACGCAAAATGGGAACCAAAAACATCGATGGTTAAATTTATATGTGAAATTGGGATGGATAAATTTGATGAAAAGACATTTGAATACGCCAGTGTTTATAATACTCCTGCTGCAGACGTATGTAAAAAAACAGGTTATACATTGTCTTCTTGGAAAATGACATCAGATTCAGATTATGATTTTGAAGAACGTCCAGATGCACCGTTTACATGGAATTATGTCGGTGACGCGACAATTACAGCGCAATGGCAGCCAAACAATTATACGGTAAACTATTATTGTGCTGTTGACGGAGACGTAGCAAAAACACAGATCGCAACGTATGACACAGAATACAATCATCCAACCGATGTATGTGCCCCCGCAAAAGGATATAAGTTTGTAGGCTGGAAAAATGAAAATGATGAAATTATTGGCAGTCCGTTTATATGGGAAAATGATGGCAATGACAATTATTATGCCGTATTTCAAGCAATCAGTTACGACTGTGCGGCTGGTCAGTATTTACCAGCTGGTGCGACCGAATGTGAAGTATGTCCTGCTGGCTCATACTGCGTGGGCGGCACATACAGTTACGACACGACCAAGGCCCAGGGTATAAGCGACTGTCCAGCGGACTTCCGCGAAGGTGGCGCAGGCTTAACGAGTGAAGGTGCATGTATGGGCAGTTGCACAGTAGAATGCGAACAGAAGACATGTCCAGAACACTCCACGAACTGTGTACATGGTACTGAGACTGCGACAGGCACGATGACGTATGGCGAGCAGCAGTGTTCTGCGACTGCACCGGTATGCAGTATGACGTTTGATTGTGAATCTGGCTATAACAAGGCAGGCGATAGCTGTGTAGCAGGGGATATGAACACGATAACCTATAATACAGACGATGGTAAGATAAACGGCAGCAAGGTAGAAAGCTGTAACGTAGAGAGTGGCGACATCGTATTACCGACAGACGTCACGAAGACAGGCTATACGTTTAATGGCTGGTACGATGCAAATGGCGACAAGGTAGAAACGATAGCATCTGGCAGTTGCTTAAGCCCAATCACCCTGACGGCACAATGGACCTTGAACAGTTACGACTGTGCGGCTGGCCAGTATTTACCAGCTGGTGCGACCGAATGTGAAGTATGTCCTGCTGGCTCATACT
>CALCEG010000136.1 GCA_937900435.1 uncultured Alphaproteobacteria bacterium | reverse complement strand
TAACTGCGGCGATACAGTTATCAATTTTCGATTTTAAATCATCATCGACTTTATTACTTTTTGCTATAACGACACCTGCGATATTTGTCGCGGTGCTGGCTGCCAAAGTTCCTGTTCTGATATTTCCCAGTGTTTTTGATATTTTTTCAAGTTTATCAGTGTTGTCTGCAGTTACAGTGTTATAGTCATACTCTAATACACGCAATTTGCCAAGATCTATATAACCTGAATAATACTCATCCTCTTCGGTTAATAGTGCAAGTTCCTTTATTTTCGCTTTTACTATTGCGATTTGTTCGTCTGTATAACTTTTTGTCAGCCCTGCTCCCAACGCGACACCTGCGGCCACTGTTCCCACACCAGTAACAGCGGTATTAATCCCGGCCATTTTTTTCAAGTCGTTAATTTCATCTGTAATTCCTGTACAGGCAGTTTGTGCATTATTTATTGCGGTACTTAAATCATTCGCATTAGCGGACACAACCGCAAGCATCGCCACCAAACACGCAACAAATCGCATAAAATCTCCTTCCTTTGATGCCAGATATTATATCATAAAAACTTAAGCAAACCAAATCTTTTAATCTTCGCCGAAATCCATATCGCGCAATTTTTCTGCGCGTGGTGCGATTTTTGCAACGGACGTTTGCAACTGTTCGATATCTGTTTGTGCCTGTCCAAAATGTCGTGCTACATTACCTGCGCGGTCAGATAGTCTGGCCAAATCAGTTAACAAATAATCCAGTTCTTTTTTTATCTGTGTTGCCACGCGTTTTATTTTGATATCAGACAGCACAGCCCGAATAGTATTTAATGTTGCCCACAATGTCGCAGGCGACACTATAAAGACTTTTCTTTTTGCGGCATATTCAATGGTATTAGGAAATTCGCGATGCAGTGTTTCAAAAATCGATTCAGACGCGATAAACATCATTGCTGATTCGGCGGTTTGACCAGCGATGATATATTTTTCACTGATTGCATCGATGTGCTTTCGCACATCCAGTTCGAATTGTTTTCGTGCCATTCCGTCTTTTAAATCGGTTATCATCTTGTTATAACTTTCCAGTGGGAATTTACTATCGATTATCATATCGCCTGGTGGATAAGGCAATTTGATAACACAGTCTGGTCGCACCCCTGTATTCAACACGCATTGAAAAGCATAGGTTTCTGGTGGCATTATGTCCATAACGATATCTTCCAGTTGTCTTTCCCCGAATGTTCCGCGCGCTTGTTTGTTGCCCATCAATATGTTTTTAAAGTTCGCAATATCGCCACTGATGTTTTTCAGTTCGATTGCATTCTGGCTAAGCGCGCCCAGTCGTTCTGCCAATCTTTCGCGCAGTCTGGCATTATCTTCACGCAGTGCTGATATATCGACTGTTGGTTTTCTCATTAATATTGCGACCAATAAAACGATAATTATAAACAACAATACAAAAATATAAGTTGTCATTTCCTAATCCTTTGCTATTATTACAATTATAAAAAGGTTTTTAATATGTTGCAAATGAAACTTTGTGGTGATGTTGTTTTGCGCACTGTTTGTGCGCCTGTGTCTGATATTGATGACGCGTTATTGGCGACATTGGACGAAATGGTTGAAATTATGCGCGCCCAGAATGGTGTTGGTCTTGCTGCGCCCCAGGTTGGTATTTTATCGCGTTTTTTGGTTATGATGGATCCTGATTCGGAAACTGTATACCGTATGATAAATCCAAAAATTTTGTCGTACAGCGATGAAGTTTGCACAATGGAAGAGGGCTGTCTGTCTGTACTGGGTAATGATAATTTACCGATATTTGCGAATGTATCTCGTCCGCAATCAGTGATTGTCGAATGGACCGATGAATTTGGAAAGTCTAAGACCGCCCAAATGTCTGGAATTCCTGCCCGAATTGTTCAACACGAAACAGACCACCTGGATGGCAAGTTGTTTATCGATTACCTGTCGCCGGTTCGTCGTGAAATGGTTACCAGAAAAGTAAAAAAGCGTAAATAGAAATGAAACTTGTATTAATGGGAACAAACGCGTTTGTTGTTCCAATTTTTGACGCGATAAAAAATTCAGGTCATGAAATACTGGCGGTCTTTACGCGTGCGCCAAAGCCGGTTGGACGCAAACAGGTTTTAACCCCGTCTCCTGTGCATATTTGGGCAAATGAAAACGGACTTTCTGTGCATACGAACATATCAGAATATAATTATAAGCCTGATATGATTGTCGTGATTTCTTATGGTGTGATATTGCGTGATAATGTATTAAATTCTGCGCAGTGTATAAATTTGCACCCCAGTTTATTGCCGCAATATCGTGGCCCATCGCCAATCAGAACTGCGATATACAATGGCGATAAAAAATCAGCAGTTTGCCTGATGCAGGTTGTGCCTGAACTAGACGCTGGCGATGTTTTAATGTGTCGCGAATTTGATATTGGTATCAACGACACAAACGACAGCATCGAAGAATTAGTGTCTGCGATTGGTTCTGAAATGTTGGTTGAATATCTATCGCGCCCAGAAAAATATATCGCGACCCCACAAACGGGGTTGCCAACCTTTACTCATAAATGGACGGGCGCGGACGAAGCGATAGATTGGTCGCGTGGCGCATTGCAAATTCATAATCAGATACGCGCACTGGGATGTGGTCGCACAAAAATAAACGGCATTGATGTAAAGATTTTAGAAACGTCTGTTGATAAAGATGAACTAAAAATTTTACGCCTGCAACCAGCTGGGAAAAAACCAATGGATTGGCGCAGTTTTACAAATGGTCTGCGCGGCGCAGATATTAAAATAGGAGAATAAGATATGGAACAAAAGTGTAAAAATTGTAAACATTATTATTTGCATAATAATCAGCAATCGTTATGTTATTATGGCAATGTATTGAATGTGTTTATGTTTGGGCCAAAACGTACAACACCAAATGATATATGCGCTAATTTTGTTGCACAGCAATCACAAAACAGCAGATAAAAACAAAAAAGGGTAATTAATGGTAATTAGATTTTGTAAAAACAGAAGATGCGAAGTTGTTTTAAATGAATACAATGCAGACTGTACATGCGTGTATTGCACCGCAGAGATAAAAAAATGCAACATTTCGGATTGTGCAGACAAGGGCTCGATACGTCTTTCGCAAGAAAGAAACGAACTTCAATCTCGTAAGTGCCAAGGATGTATGAATTATTCCAGATTTTTATTATCACAACACGTCAGGTAAAGAGCGTAAAATGTGGCGAGAAATAAGCACAAAACAACATGAAAAAATGTGTGGTTTATTGTACAGGTATGTGCTTATATCTAAATACAACAAAAACGGTGCATGTCCATGTATAAATTGTTCCGGACGGCATTGTCATGATTGCGTTGTGTATCACGAAATACAAATGGCACGCAAAGACAAATCATTATCGCAGTGCCAAATGTGCAAAAGCATAAGCAGCGTAAAACAAAGATAGAAACAAAACAATGACACGATACAAGGTTATCTTAGAATACGATGGCACAGATTTAATTGGCTGGCAAGAAAACCGCCAAGGTCCATCGGTTCAGTCAATTTTGAAAGATGCACTAGAAGGTTTTTGCGGTGCGCGTCCTGATGTTGTTGGTGCTGGTCGTACAGATTCTGGGGTTCATGCGGTCGGGATGACGGCGCATTTTGATATTGATGGCAACCACAGTCCTGAAACAGTAATGCGTGCATTAAATTTTTATTTAACGAACAAACCGGTGTCAGTTTTGTCTTGCGAAATTGTACCAGACGATTTTAATTCTCGTTTTGATTGTGTTTCGCGTCATTACAAATATCTTGTTTTAAATCGTGCCGCTGCCCCTGTTTTGCAAAAAAATCGTGTATATTGGGTTCCTCGTAAACTGGATGTTGACGCAATGCGCCGCGCTGCAGACAAGTTGGTTGGTAATCACGATTTTACCAGTTTTCGCGCATCAGAATGTCAGGCAAAGTCCCCCATAAAAACACTTGATAAGATAAATATCACGCAAAAAGAAGATATGATTGTTTTCGAATTTTCTGCACGTTCGTTTTTACATCATATGGTGCGCAATATTGTTGGCACCTTGCTAGAAATTGGCGTGGGTAAACCATACGACATCGATGAAATTTTTGCTGCGCGTAATCGCAGTGCTGCTGGGCCAACTGCGCCGGCCAGTGGTTTGTACTTTGTTCGTGCAGATTACTAATTCCATTTACGTCCAGATTGCAGATATTTAACGCGATTATTTGGGTATATAACAAACCCACCGTTTAAAATTTTGTGCGCGCATTTTGGTGCGTCTATCTTAAAGTAAGAAACGATAAAATCTACAGAATCATCGTTGCACAAACGTTCAATGTTTTTCATCAGTGGCACAAACTTTTGAATGTGTACGATATTGTTTTGTCTGAATACCCCATTGATATGCTTTTTGCGTTTGTTTGGTGTATCGGGTTGTTCGCCATTTATCGACTTCCAAGTATTAAATGCAAATTTATGATTTGATGCACGCGATTTACTAAATTCCAGTTGCTTTTTGTCGTTAACAAACGCGACCAGTTCGTTATCGGGCGTGGCAAAGAATATCGGCTTTGGCGCAAGAAACACAACCATTAATCCCACAACTGCGAACACACCAAATAAAATATAATTAATTTTTATTTTGATTGGTTTAATAAATATCAGTGCCATAAACCCAATTATCCAGAAAAACAAGGAGGCATTTGAAATATGTGGAATTGTTGGCGTTGCATACGGCAGGCCAGAAATAATTTCTGCGATTTTTATCAGCCAGTTATAAATATCGTGCGCCCAAATTATTGGTGTGTTTATCCCCAGCATTGCGGTAAATGCACCAACAAAAACCAAAGGCATAATTACAACAGAAAACACCGGTAATAAAACCAAGTTCCCAATCAAACCGTATATCGGTATCGCGCCAAAGTGCGCCGCAACAAATGGCGCAGTAAATATTGTCGCGACCAGTGAAGTCAGAACACATGCATAAATTATTTTCAGCAATTTATTTTTTGGCATCTTGGGTCTTACATCTTGATACAGCCACACCAATCCGAACACAGCAGAAAAAGACAACTGAAACCCAGCTTGCATAACACTGTACGGATTCAATAAAAATATTATACAAAATGCGATTGCGACATTTCGCATAGATATTGCGTTGCGCCCAAAAACAAACGCCCCAAACACTAATGTCGTCATCAAGAACGCGCGCAAAGTCGCAGTATCAACACCCGACAAAAATAGATAGAACAGCAACCCAACCCACGCGCAAATTGTCGCAGGAATTTTTGCAGGTATCCTGTTTGTTATTTGTGGTATTGCGCGACAGATAAAATACATTATTACAAACAACCATCCACCAACCAGCGTCATATGAAACCCACTTATTGACCAGACGTGTCCGATACCTGTTGCTGTCCATATTTTATTATCTTCATCTGGTACGGCGGATTTATATCCCAACACCAAACTGTCCACCAAGAAAGAATTTGCTTTTTTGTGTATCTTATCGCGCCACATACCGACAGTAATTTTATCATTGTGTTTTGTGGTTTGAATATCATTTACATATCCCATTGCGCTGATGTTTTTAAAGTACGCCCACTGTGCAAAATCAAAAGTTTCTGGTGCGTATGCGTGCGCAGTTTTAAAAATTCCGCCATTGACCCTGACCGTATCGCCAACCCCGGGCAGGTTATCTGTATTTTTCACAGACAACCTCAGGTTTGCGGTATCATTCCCCAGCCCTATATCATTTGCGTTAACTGTCAATATGATACGCGTGTTGTTGTGTGTATGGTCAATGGATTTAATTTTTCCAACCAGTTCCATATTATGCATATCGCGTGAAACGATTGGTGTGTTGATAAGGTTTGTAAAACAGCACGCATAACCAAATCCGAACACTATTAACAAAACAGCACGCAATATCGTTGGCAACTTTTTGACCATAAACAACCCACCACAAATTGCCATGGTCACAACGACCCCGATAAAATTCGGTTCGCTTTGCGCTGTGAAATACAGCGCAGCCCCACCGGCCAACAAGAACGGCACATACAAGAAAAGATTTTGATACTGATTGTCCAACCACTGTCGCATATAAAAAGTATAGGAATTAAACCAGCTTTCTCGCAAGGGGAAAAAAGGACTTTTTTCAGATGTTCGTTTATGATACAATTCACAACGACAACAGCAAGTGTTGTTGGACGTAGAAACCCAAATTCTAGGGGTGCCGGCCAAATCCGGCACATGATAACTCTAATTTTTGTTGGGGGGCATTTGAATATACAGAATAGAATGCGCTATTTTCCTAGAATGATAGTTTCTAACTGTTGTTCAGGCGGTTTTTATTTAGCAGGAGGATTTTTTACAATGAAAAAATTAATATCAGTGATGGCGTGTTTGGTCGCGATACCATCATTTGCAAATCAGTCGTTGTCACTAGATGATGCGTTACGCGCCACATATTCTGCGTGTGTCGGAATTGACGATGCATTATACGATTTAAAAAAGATGGCTGGTATTAATACTGCGATAACTGCGGTTGGAACTGCGGCTGGTGCCGGGGCAACAGTTGTTGGTATCGTAAAGTCCAGTAAAGACGCCAAGGCCGAAGCACTGGAAGCAATATTAAAAGAAATTGCAGAAATATCGAAAAATCAATCCCCGATGACTGATACAGAAGCCACCGCATTTATGTCTGAATTTAATTCTGCGTATCAGACTGCGCTGAAAAACAAACAAGAAGCAGAAACGGAATTGCAAAAAACAGTTCAACAGTCCAAGAAACTGGGCAACTGGCGTACTGGGTTAATGGCGACAGGTGCCGCGACTAATTTGGCTGGTGCGATTATTGCTGGGACAAACAAAGTTGATGCTGATTTAGACGCGCAAATAATCGCGTGCAAAGATTCTTTATCCGTACTGCGTTCATCGATTATGCAGGCGCGCATAAATGGCGAAGATATTTCCGAAGCGCAATCCATTGAAACCGCGTGCAGTGAATTTGAATATGTTGATTTGTCCAAGATTAACAAACGTGCCAAGGGCGCAATGATATCATCTGGGATTGGTGCGGCGACTGGGTTGGCTGGGACGCTAACTTCTGCATCCGCGCACAGCGATAAAGTTCGTGATGACAATTCTGATGCAGGCAAACAAAAAGAAAAGACTTTGAACACAGCATCAAACGTATTGGCTGGGGCGACTGCGGCGGCATCTGCGACTGCAACAGTGTTCAATGCAACGCAAATCAAGGCAATTAAACAAGTTGCCGAAGTTGCAGCAAAATGTACGGGGGTATTGAAATGATAAAGAAAATATTAACCTTAATTGCGTGTTTGTTCTTTTCCGTACCTGTTTTTGCGGAAACATATTTTCGCATTTCTGACACAAATGTCTTGTCGGTTTCTGTTAAAAGATATTTTTCAACCTTGGAACAACAAGAATCTGTTTTACAAAAATATCGTGATTTATTGACCAAGAATCAGAATAGGGGATTGTTGGCCGCCGATATGTGGGATGTTTGTACGGCTGGTGGACTTGATATATCACAACCAGCGGACAAGCAAAATTGTACGCAATTTGTAAATTCATTAGTATCCTTTGGCGATGCTGTATTTTATCCTGTATGTAAATCCAAAGATGAAATCCAATCAGATGTCAGGGAAAAATCTAAATGCGAATCAGATTTCTTTAATTGGACAAATGTACAACAAGCATCGGCGGTTGCATTGGCAAAATTATACGCGACCGAAAAGTACAACGATGAAATAATGTGTTCTACAAAATACAGACAGGCTGGGAATGACGACTTTATTCAATGTAAATCATTAAATACTGGTGCGTTTTACGAATTTAAATTTGACGATATTCGTGAAAGCGTTGACAGCGATATTCAAACAAGTATTGCAAAAGCGGTATGTGGAATGTACGGTGCGTGGCAGCTTGGTGCAGTGTCAATTGGTAAAACACAATGCAAAGCGACCCCAGAACAATGTTCAAAAGTTCAAGCCGCATATAATACACTTGTTGATTCTGCTGAAATAAATTATTTGT
>CALCEG010000135.1 GCA_937900435.1 uncultured Alphaproteobacteria bacterium | reverse complement strand
ATTCGCGATATAGAAATATTGGATAGAGTTAAAAAAGTAAAAAGACTGTATGAAATTGTTGCGAATATAAGTGGTGCGTTAAGTAACGCTCGTTAATATCAGAGTATAGGGCAGATGGAAGGATGGCAATAATCATAGGGCAAATTTCGCCAGTTGCTTTTTCGGTCTTTGGGCTGGATGTTCGTTGGTATGCACTGGCGTATATTGCTGCGTTCGTGATTGGTTATGTGCTGTTCCGTAGCTTGGTATCGCGTTCGGATAGTGTGTTGTCGTTAACCAAGACGCAACTGGACGACTTACTGACGGCGGTAATCATTGGCGTTATTGTTGGTGGTCGTTTGGGGTATGTTTTGTTTTATGACCCTGTGTATTTTTTATCTAATCCCTTAGAAATCTTTGCAGTGTGGCATGGCGGAATGAGCTTTCATGGTGGTTTGCTGGGGGTTATTTGTTCTGTGTTTTATTTCGCGCATCGCAACAAAAAAAGTGCCTGGTTGATACTTGATTTGATGTCGGTTGTTGCGCCAATTGGTTTGTTTTTTGGTCGTATTGCAAACTTTATAAATCGCGAAGTAATGGGGCGACCCAGTGATGTGCCATGGGCTGTTGTGTTTGATGGCGATACGGCGATTCCACGACACCCCAGCCCATTATACGAAGCCACCACCGAAGGGTTGTTGTTATTTGTCATAATGTATTGCCTGTACAGATTTACTGCGTTGCGTAATCGACCGGGGGCTTTGGGTGGAATAATGGGAATGTTGTATGCGTTGTTCAGAATTTTGTGCGAACAGTTTCGGGCGCCCGATGCACACATTGGATTTCTGGTTGGCGACTGGCTGACGATGGGGACTTTATTGTCGCTGGTAATGTTTTTTGCAGGGTTGGGAATTTTTGTATTTGCAATTCGCAAAAAATAATGTACAATGTTTGCCGTTGACCTAAAACCGTAGGTTGAAAGACCGACGGAGAAAGAAAAAAGTTTAGGATGGTTGGCAGAGCGGTCGAATGCGGCGGTCTTGAAAACCGTTGACGGGGCAACCCGTCCGGGGGTTCGAATCCCTCACCATCCGCCACAAAAGCAAAATGCCCCTTTGGGCATTTTATTTTTGTCACGTATGGTTCGGGATAAAAGAACCCACGGACTGGGGTTCGACAAGCAGTAGATTTCACAAACAGAGTGCGGTGAAATCGTTACGATTGCCGCACAGCCGGCACGCAGTGCCGAGCGAGCGAAT
>CALCEG010000134.1 GCA_937900435.1 uncultured Alphaproteobacteria bacterium | reverse complement strand
ATCGACATCAACTGTTAAATCCCCATACGCCACAGTATTCCCAGAAACCACAAACGCGCCCCCCGAATTTACATTTAACGCCGCCGTTGCATCCGCCATTCCCAAAACCAGCCCACCTGCAGAAATGTCATACATCCCAACAGAAGAATCATTCGCCTTGATTGACAATTGTTTTCCATTTAAAACCGTCAACAAAGCATTAATAGACACATCGTCCCCCGCCAACAGGGTAAAATTATCAGTCAAAACAGAATTCAACACAAACACATCCCCTGACTGCAGACCATTTGAATTTTCTGCACCGACCGTCATATTATTAACGTCCAAGACATTTGGCGATTCGATTCCTATTGCATTTTCATCACTAATCACAACCCCATCAGCGACATTCCACCCACCCTGTGTCGTAGAAACCATCCCCCCTGTCCCAGGAGCAACAACCACAGCGCCAGCGCCCACCGGCAACAGGCAGCATAAAAACGAGAATATTTTTTTTATCATTTTTTTATTTTCTTCCAATCCTAAATGTGCTTATATTATGCCACAATTCATCTAAACATATCAAGATGAAATTGTATCATTTGATTAATCAAAGGAGAAAAATATATGTTTAAAATCACAAAAGTACATGCACGTCAAATAATGGACAGTCGTGGTAATCCAACCATCGAATGCGATATTGAACTAAGCGGTGGTGCATTTGGTCGTGCGGCAGTTCCATCTGGCGCATCAACTGGCAGTTTCGAAGCACTTGAATTGCGCGATGGCGGCAATTCGTACATGGGCAAAGGCGTATTAACAGCGGTACAGAACGTAAATGAAATAATTGCCCCTGCGATTATGGGTATGGACGCAACAGCACAAACAGAACTGGATGAAAAGATGTTGGCACTGGACGGTACGCCCAACAAAGAAAAACTGGGTGCAAACGCAATATTGGCTGTATCAATGGCACTAGCACACGCAGTCGCCAACGGTAAACACATACCACTATATAAATACATCGCTGAAATTTACGGCAATTCGAATCCATGTGTATTACCACGCCCAATGATGAACATTATTAACGGTGGTGCGCACGCAGATAACGGACTGGACGCCCAAGAATTTATGATTATTCCAAACGGCGCAAAATCCGAAGTCGAAGCGATTCGTATGGGGTCGGAAGTATTCCACAACCTGAAATCCATTTTAAAACGCGGCGGCAATTCGACAAACGTTGGGGACGAAGGCGGTTTTGCACCGAACTTCAGTTCTTGTCGTGAAGCTTTGGACACTATTATTGCGGCAATACGTTCTGCAGGATATGAACCATCACGCGACATTTCAATTGGTCTGGACGTTGCATCATCAGAATTCTATTCTGACGGTATTTACAATTTCGAAGGTCAGAAATTAACATCTGATGAAATGATTTCGTTCTATGAAAAATTAATCACAGATTATCCAATTATTTCCATCGAAGACGCTTTGGCCGAAGAAGATTGGGACGGCTGGAAAAAACTGACAGACAAAATCGGTTCAAAATGCCAGTTGGTTGGCGATGACTTGTTCGTAACCAATCCTGCCCGTCTGGAACGCGGAATTGCAAACGGTGTTGCAAACGCGATATTAATCAAGGTAAACCAGATCGGTTCTTTGACTGAAACATTGCGTGCAATCAAAATGGCCCAAGACGCAAATTATGGTGTTGTTATTTCACATCGCAGTGGCGAAACCGAAGACACAACAATCGCGGACTTGGCTGTCGCTACGAATGCGGGTCAAATTAAAACCGGTTCTATGTCGCGTACAGATCGTATGGCAAAATACAATCAGTTAATTCGTATCGAAGAAGAACTGGACAAATCCGCAAAATATGGTATATAATTACACCATAATAAATAAAGGGGGGGCTATAAAAGCCCCCTTTTATATATACAAACAAAAAAAATGATAAGTAACGAAATTTTGTTTTATATAAAGTACGCATGCACAATACTGGTATTAATTGGTATAATACTGGCACCTGCGTGGGTTGCGCGTCAAAACGGTCATGGAAAACCACGAATGCAGGCTGTGCGCATATCCAGTTGGGTTTTCGGCTGGTCAATTATTGCGTGGTTATGGTCTTTATTCCAAGCAACAAAAAAGTAGAAAAAATTAGACTTTTTCTACTTTATTTTCATATTTACTAATTTCTATTAGTTTCTCTAAAAGATTTTTTCCTATACCTTTTTTTCTCATTGATTTTTTAGCTATTTTCTCTCTCCAAACTAACCTTTCTTCCCAAACCCGATTGCTTTTTCTCCACAAACAACTAATGGCTCAGAACCATTATGATTCTGAGCCATTTTTCATGCATTTATTTACTTTCTACAACTGTTATAGTAACAATCGCCCTACTTATTATTGAGAGCAGCCTGTGCTGCACTCGCACAAAGGGGTAGCTATCTCGGGAGTAAGATACCCCTTTTCTCGGGGAAAAGCATATATCTCCTGGCTAGGATGGACTTGGTGCATGATACAAAACAACTTTTTAGTTAAGTAATCCTCCCTTATTAATCTCACGCATCATATGATACTGTATTAATTACCCCATCAAAATACAGAAAAATAAATAAAAAGTTCTAATCTTTATATTTAAAATCAAACTTCATCTTCAGCAAGG
>CALCEG010000133.1 GCA_937900435.1 uncultured Alphaproteobacteria bacterium | reverse complement strand
TGTGATTGGTAACGTAAAAGACAAACGCAAGATGAAAGAGGTGTTTGAACGCTACAACCCACAAATTATCTACCACGCTGCTGCATACAAGCACGTGCCTTTGATGGAAGAGTTTCCATACGAAGCTGTTTATGTTAATGTGTTTGGAACCAAGAATGTAGTAGATTTGGCAATAGAATATAAGGCAGAAAAATTTGTTATGGTCTCGACGGACAAAGCAGTAAACCCAACCAACGTTATGGGTGGTACAAAACGCATTGCCGAAATATATGCACAAAGTCGCCAATCCGAAACTACCAAATTCATTACCACACGTTTTGGAAATGTGTTGGGTAGTAATGGTTCGGTTATTCCGTTGTTCAAAAAACAATTGGAAAAAGGAGGTCCTCTTACTGTTACTGACCGTAACATTATCCGCTACTTTATGACTATACCTGAGGCCTGCAGCCTTGTGCTTGAAGCAGGTTCTATAGGCGAAAACAATAATATATTTGTGTTTGATATGGGCAAACCTGTCAAGATATACGACTTGGCAAAGAAAATGATTATGTTGTCGCATATGCCTGAAGTAGAGATAGAAATTACAGGTTTAAGACCTGGTGAAAAACTATACGAAGAATTGCTTGCTACAAAAGAAAATACTATGGAAACAGAAAATCCAAAAATTATGCGGGCAAAAGTAAGAGAATACACCAAAACAGAGGTTGATGCAAATATAGCAGAATTGGAAACTATAATAGCTTCTTGCGACGACTATAAGATAGTGGGTAAAATGAAAAATATAGTACCCGAATTTAAGTCGAACAATTCGATATACACTGCATTGGACAAACAGTAGTTTTTTTTGAAAATAAAAATGATATAAACATGATGGCACACAACGGTAATGCTATGTTGGAAAAAGATATTTAACGGCATTGTGGTTGTGTGTTGTTATCTAAATAGATAGATTATGAATACAAATACCAAACATTGTGTTATGGTTACAGGTGGAGCAGGATTTATCGGTTCGCACACTTTGGTAGAATTGATAGCTGCAGGTTTTGATGTTGTTGCAGTAGATAATTTCTCCAACAGCGACGATACTTGCCTGAGAGGTGTAGAACAAATAACAGGACAAAAGATACCTTTCGAGAACGTAGATTGCTGTGATTTTGCTGCTATGGAAAGTGTGTTTCAACGCTACGAATTTGATTCGATAATACATTTTGCTGCATTCAAAGCTGTGGGCGAATCGGTAGAAATGCCATTAAAATATTATCGCAACAACTTAATGTCTTTTATTAATGTGTTGGAATTGATGAAGAATTGACTGATTTAAAGAAAATGGCAGGGATTAATACTGCAATTACTGCGGTTGGAACTGCTGTGAATGTTGGTGCAACAGTGGTTGGTATCAGTAAAGAACAAGTTGATAAAGAGATAGATGAATTAATCACAAAATTACGCACAGCAGAAAAGAAACGTTATGAAACTGGTGCCCCAGAATTATCAAATGAAGAAAAACAAAAAATATTAGATGCGATGGGTACTGGTGTTGCGACAGCGCAAGATACAGAATTATCGCAGTTGCAGGATAAATCTAAGAAGTTAGGTAATTGGCGTACTGGATTATTGGCAACGGGTGCTGCGACAAACGTTGCGGGTACAATTATTGCGGCAAAAAATAAAGTTGATGATGATTTAGCAAAAAATCGTAAGTTAAAAGTTCCTGTATATCCGCCTAAAATATCAAGTCTTATGGCGGATAAGGTTGATGATGATTTAGACGCGCAAATAAGTGCTTGTAAAGATTCTTTGTCCGTACTGCGTACCTCAATTATGCAGGCGCGTATAAATGGCGAAGACGTGGCCGAGGCACAGTCAATCGCGTCCGCTTGTGGTGATTTTGAATTGGTTGATATTTCCAAGATTAACAAACGTGGCAAGGGGGCGATGATATCGTCTGGGGTTGGTGCGGCCATGGGATT
>CALCEG010000132.1 GCA_937900435.1 uncultured Alphaproteobacteria bacterium | reverse complement strand
ACGTACCATTTTGCTTGTATGCATCTAGAGCCAAAGCCTCGCTAAGTACCGAAACCAATGGCTGATTACCTGTTAAGAAACACGAATAACTTTGCCCTGTTGTTTTCTGGTTTTCAATTGCGATATTCAGACCAGCCAAGGTTTTACCCGCACCAGGAACACCGGTGATAAAGCAGATGGATTTTTGTTTATTCTGCTTTGATTGTTCAATTATACGCTGAACCGCATTGGATGTTTTAGTCAGGTTTTCGGCGGCTGTATTTTGCGCAATATCTGCGACTGAATGATTGCTGTATAAAATTTCGGCAGCTTCGATAATCGTTGGGGTTGGGACATATCTGGAACTTGCCCATTTGTCCATATTGATTGTTGTGCACGAAGTATCTGTATTGCGAATGAATATATTACGCAATTCATCGCCGTCAGTCAGGATTACGTCTTCTGGGACATCGTGTTTGCGGTAGTCATCCGGCACATCCGTTGCCACCAAAATTGGAACTATTTTACACTGACGGCTTTCTTCGTGATAGTTTCGCAAATCAAATGCGTATGTGCGAACCTGGCGGATTGCATCACTGGCATAAGTTTCTGCGCCAACCTTGAACTCTAAAACAAAAACAGTATTGTTTATCAGCAAGATGTTATCTATGCGACCGCCCACACGTGGCAGTGTGTATTCAAACAGAATGCTGCCAGATGGCGCGTATGCCAGCGCATATTTCAACATGCGAATTTGTTCCATCCAGGCGTCTTTTTGTGCCGCAACTGTGTCGTATCTGTCACCTGCGGCGATAATACCAAAGATTTCATCATCGCTTTGGCGCAAAAAGTTATAAATACTGTTTTTGTAGAAAGCGTCGCTCATATTACTTTCCTTTGGCTTGTAGTGTTTTGGATACGATTTGGTCGGCGGGGAGTTGTGGGTGGGAGGGCAAGTCCGGAATTGGCACCCAATGCATATCATCGTGGACGCGCAGTTGAATTTCGCCGGTATAGGATGTGATTTCGTATGTATGAAGTTCGATAACCTTGCCAGAATCTGTTGTATGTTTTGCAATTGTAATCAGGTCGCCAATTTGTGCATCAATGCCAAGTTCTTCAAACAACTCCCGGTGCAGGCATGTTGGGCCATCTTCGCCATCTTCAAACTTACCCCCTGGGTATTCCCATTCGCCCGCCAATGGCTGGTCAGCCGCCCGTCGCATCAGCAGAACATTATCACCATTTCTAAAAATCGCAGCTGTTACTTTCACACTGAATCCTTTCCTTTACAACACCATCTTGCACTGTTTTTTTAGGTTTGTAAAGTCCTTATTTTCTGCGGATTTTAGCGTTTATACATAGAGATACACCACGATACATTTAAGGTGAATTTTTAGGATATTTTATGATTTAGATATAACTAACAACATATCAACAGTTTTACGTAAGTTTTCAACAATTTTTTGTGCATTACTACTTTCACTACCTTTTCTTTATCTTTTATTTTTATTATCTTTTATTTTTCTTTACTACTACTACTTTCCTTACCTATGAAATCAACATGAAATCAATTCTGATTTATGAAATTAGATAGTGCGGCTTTTGCTGCGGCACAGACCGCACCCACGCCCACAGTTAATCTTTTGATTTTAGCACACAATATTTACAAATTGCGGCATGCGGTCTTGTTTTTTTATCAGTGTGTAGCAAGGTGGCGGGGTCGCCGTTACCCGTATATGAAACGCCCGTCACAGGACCCATTAAATAACTGGAATTTTTGTATTTCTTGGATATAATCAATAGGGTAAGGCATGAAAGATATGGCAAAGTTTTCAGATTTTATCAGCGAATACAAAACAGCCCAAGAGCCATCTAAACAAGAAAAGGCACGTAATTGGGATATCGCTATTGGCTTGCAACAGGTTGATGGGTTGACACCATCGCGTTATCTGTACCAGGTGGCACGTGATAATATCGAAGGCAAGCTGAGTCATGACGAAGTTCATCAGTCGCTGCGCCAGTATTACCGCACCCCAGAGGGTGACGAACTGGGTATTGAATACTGGGAGGCCGACACCGTTTCCAACCGTATTGCAGAACTGTTAAGCAATTCATCTTTTACCTTTGCGCCGACTACTTTGCTGTCTATTCACAAGTATTTATTTAATGCGGCATTGCCTGAACACTGGGTTGGGAATGTTCGTACCAAGGATATTATCAAGGCAGAAAACGTGCTGATGGGGGATACTGTACACTATGCCAGCCATATGGACATTATGCCAACGCTGGAATACGACTTTGACCGCGAAGAACGTTTTGATTACAGTACGCTTAACACACGTGCGCAAGTTGAGCATATCGCGCAATTCGTGTCTGGCCTGTGGCAAATTCATCCATTTCGCGAAGGCAATACGCGCACAATCGCCGTATTTGCAATCAAGTATCTGCGCAATAAAGGCTTTGCTGCTGATAACGAATTATTCAAGGATTATGCAGAATATTTTCGCAATGCCTTGGTTCGTGCCAACTATGAAAATATACCGCGCGGTATCAAACGGACCTATAAATACCTGAACTTGTTCTTTGGAAATCTGTTGCTGGGCGAAAACAATTCGCTGAAAGGTGACGACATGGTTATAAATATCGCTAATCCCGAAATAAAAACTAGCGATATAACTAGCGATAAATGTAGCGATTTAAATATAGACGACCTGAACAAAACAGAACGGACGTTCTTTATCGCTATGGCTGAAAAGTTATGCACGCTGGGTTATGTTACTGCTGCGGACGCAATTTCTATAACGGGCAAGTCGCCACAGCGCGTACGCCAACTGTTTGTCGCATTGGTTAACAAAGGTTTCTTGGTTGCCACCGGTCAAAACAAAGGCCGCAAATATAGTTTGCCAGAAAAACGATAATCGATTTATAAGGAAATGTGTTCTTAGGTGCGAACCAGGTTCGCACCCCAGGTTCGCACTTATCATATTGTAATTACTATCAAAACACCCAAAGTGCGAACCTGCGAACCAATTTTTCAAACCTGTGTGTAACAAGGTGTCGAGGTCGCCGTTACCCCCAATCAAAAGAGGTTTTACAGAACCTATTTTTATTTTACTGAAATGCAACATGCGCCATTTAGGCACATATTGCATTTGCAACGTTATTGATGGCACGATAGGTGCTGCTGTCCATGATGTGGGTATATCCTTCGGTGGTGGTTATACGGGAATGTCCGGCTGCTTCTTTCATGGCAGCTATATTTTCACCGATATTTGCACCCATACTGATAAACGAATGTCGCAGGTCGTGTATTCGCATATGTGGCAGCTTGGCATATGACAGAGCCCATTCAAATGGCTTGCGGATGTTGTTTATTGGTCTGTGCTCGTTCCCAACACCTGGGAATACATATTTGCTGCCCAGTGCGGTTGCTTCATCCAGCGCAGCCTGCAAGTATGGTATAACCGCATCAGACAGTTTTACATCCCGGGCGCCGGTCTTGCTGTCTTTCAGGTGTATTACCTTGTGCATAAGCGCAAGTTCTTCTACCTCTAGCCCGGTTATTTCAGACGCACGACACCCAGTCAGCATCAGCACCCGCAACGCATTGAATAACCGTGGGTGCATTTTAGATACCTGGGGCCCAACATCCAGCGCATGCGATAATGCACGATAACCGTCTTGGTCCAGTATTTGTGGCTTATAAACTTTGTTTGAACCTTTGCGGACATACTTGCATGGGTTTGTATTGCGATCTACGTATTTATACATTTCGCACCAATCCCAGAAATTAGAGAACAGAGACAGCGCTTTGTTCGCGGTTGAGAATGACGTTTTCTTTACCCACTTGGCATAGGCGTCCATTACATGCTTTTCTTCTATTTGGCGTATGTACAGCTTATCAAACATAGGCGCTAAATATAATCTATATTGCCCCCAATTAGAATCCTGGGTTCGTGGCTTCTTGTATATTTTGGAATATTTGTCCATATATTGCGGGAACAGTACTTTTACCTGTTCACCCAGCGTTTCTTTTTCTTTCAGTTGTTCTTCTATTCTTTTTCTGCGTGGGTCTTCGCCTTGGGCAATTTGATGCCGCATATTCCACGCCATATCACGAATATCTTTGATAGAATAATCTCTGTAGCGACCTATAAAAATATTGCATTTCTTGTTATCTATTTTACATCCCAGGAAAAACCGAATATTGCGTGTTGCCGCAGAATATCGCAGGAATAATCCTGGGATGGTGCCGTCGCTGACCTGCAGGTTAACATCTGAATGCAACAGATGTATCCAAGTGTCCCGAAACGGCTTTGTATAGCATTTCCATTGTTCTGCCATGTGTGCACTCCTTTATTACAAACACACAATGCACGATAAAAACATAATATCCAGCAGAAACAGCTATTTTTTATCGCTTCTTTTTTGTTCCAGCCACTTATTTACCTCAGACAGGGGGTAACGTACCATTTTGCCGATCTTGAAGTACGCAGGTCCAATCCCCAGCGCACGATATTGGCTTAATGCCGAAACAGACGAACAAAGATAGTCGGCCAATTGTTTCGGTGTAAACAGTCTGTCTTTAAACGCTTCTTTGTTCAGGGCGCATTGTCTTGTATCTCTCTCTTGTCCCCCATGATTCATGAATTGGTAATCCATGTTATTCTCCTTTGGGTTTCAATATGGTTTGTAGGATATAAAAAGGTCGCTTTATACAATCTGATATCACAACAACTTTTTATATCTGTACATATAATTTATAGCACATAAAAAAGTAAAAGTCTTGCAAAACCAGCAAAAAACATCCTGTTTTTACTAAAAAAATTTGTATCATAATGTATCAAAACTACATTAAAACACGTCTAAATAGTATTAAATCATATTTTGTCAGTTTTTGAAACAACAGCTCATCGACGGCACCCGACAAAAAAATCAAACTTTTGCCCCGAATCGAATTTTGGGATTTTTCATGTTTTTTAGGGTGGCTAATACCAATAATAAACCTCTTATTTTTATATCCGATGTGATACCTCTTTCTTTTTAGTGCGATTTGTGGTATAATAAATTTGACAAAACAGAAATTATCTTTTACATTATTCTAGCGTAATGTAAAATATAATTTACATTATAGAGAGAAAAGATATGAGAAAAACAACAATTTATCCAACCCCGGTTAAGCGTGCATTGGCAAAACTGGGAGCAGACATCAAAGATGCCAGAATTCGCAGACGCATAACCGCAGAAATGATGATACAACGCGCAGGTATAACCAGACCAACACTGGCCAAGGTTGAAAAAGGAGACCCTGCAACATCTATGGGCATTTATGCCAAGGTATTGTTTGTATTGGGACTGCACGACAGACTGGCAGAAGTTGCAGACATAAGATTTGACCAAGTCGGATTGATGCTGGACGCTGATAAATTACCAAAACGGGCCAGAGCACCAAAAATGATATAAAAAGAGACAAAATATGGCAAACGGTTGCTAAACGTTATGGATTACCACAAGCAGAAATCAACCGTATGGCACCCGCATTCAAGGTATGATTATTGCCCGACAAACGCATTCCGTAATTTCATTTTTGGCGGACGTCATTTTTGTATGATTTAGACACTTGTGGGTATACGGGGGTGCAATTTTTTTGCTACATAATTGCTACATACTAAAAAACAGCTATACGGCGTATACACAGATATGTGCAAAAAGTGGCGGGAATCTGGGCCAACACGACATACTGTAAAAAAAGCCCTGAAATCAAGAACTTGCTGTTAATCCGTATGTCACTGGTTCGAGTCCAGTTGCCCGAGCCAGAATTTCCGCAGATTTCTGCGGATTTTTTATTGTTTTCTACATACTGGGAAGTGGCCCAAAATTGTCCAAAAATGGATTAAATAGCGTCTTATACCATCTCATACAATTACATAATCACACAGAATCACACAGAAAACGCCGGTAGATTTCTATGTAGATTTCATTATGATTTCATTTTTTTGTATCAAAAAACCGCCCGATTGGGCGGTTGTTTTATGGCATGAGTCTGGTTGGTCCGCGGAACAGGAATGTTGCCTCACGCAGACTGGGTAGCCCCAGCAACTGTTTGATAAATCTGGCGCCGCCCATACCCCAACCACCATGCGGTGGCATACCATATCGGAAACATTCCAGATACCATTGCAAGCCCTCTTGGTGTAATCCTTTTTCGCGCAGTTGTTCGCACAGTTTTTCGTACGACTCTTCACGCTGGGCGCAGGTTACGATTTCAACCCCACGATACAGCAAGTCAGCCGACACCGATATAGGTTGTCCATGTTCGCCAATGGCTTTCTTGTGATAGAACGGGCGGCATTCCCATGGCCATTCTGTGATATACACAAAATCTGAACCATAATGTTCCAGCACATATTCACCCAATGCCTTTTCTTCGGCGGTGGTTATATCTGGTTCTTCGCTTGCACAACCCATTTCACGCAAGATTTCCTTGGCGCGCGCCATTGTGATGCGTGGAATCGGTTTCTTTAACTGAAATTCAGATATGCCAAAGTATTTTTCAATCTCTTTGCCGCATGTCTTTTTGATGTCTTCACCAAAATATCTTAATAATTGAACGCTTCTGCATTCTCTGTCATTATTGACAAAATCTATGACTGCCTGAACTCTTTGGGCAGCATCGTCTTTCCTGTTTTTATATACCTCGTCAGAAAGGTGGAAGTGCTTGCTGTCCATTCTCTCTGTCAAAAACTGGATGTTTGGTCTGTCGTTGCGTGGTATATATGTCATGAAATTCAGTTTCTCGAGCTGACTGAGCTGTCGAATGATCTTGTCAACAGGCATGCCTGTCTTTATAGAAATCTGTTCTTCTCTGATGTTGACTAAATCTGACAAAACACCAGGCGTATTTCTTAACAAATATTTGATTATCGTATCGAATTCTTTATATTCGATTTGAAAACGATACAAGTCCTCTCTGCTTGCTCTGATATGTATTTTAGTAGGAGTATTCAGCGCTTCTGATGTTATCAGGAAACCTTCTCTTTCAGTGAGTTTTATGGCGTTGTAAACTTCCAGCAAAGAAAGATTGTAGCATTGAGCGAAATCGTTGATGTCGAAATTGTATCTCTGATCCAGACCGGCGCCGATAGGAATCTGAAGATAATTGCCGATAGCGTCGTATATCATTTTTATCCTGTTTAAATCAGGATATGACGACTGTATGTTTTCTTGCAGTTTGT
>CALCEG010000131.1 GCA_937900435.1 uncultured Alphaproteobacteria bacterium | reverse complement strand
GCGGACTTCAGAGCGGAAACGATATTCTCGACGTCCGCAAGCTCTCCTTCCGCTATCCCTCGGCATCCGCAGACCTTCTCCGCGAGCTGAATTTTCAGGTCAAGCGCGGTGAGCGCGTGTTTATCGTCGGTCCGAACGGTTGCGGAAAATCCACGCTTGGCAGGGTGATTTTACAACTAATTCCATCTACCGACGGTGCGGTATGGTATTACGGGCGTGAAAATCCTATCAATCTTACCACTTGCGACAAGGCGCAAATGCGGTTACTTCGCAAGGACTTGCAAATCATTTTTCAAGACCCCTATTCGTCGTTAAATCCGCGTATGACGGTGGGGCAGTTGATTGAAGAAGGATTAGCCACGCACGGGATATATAAACGCGGTACGGATAAAATGCGCGAAGAAGTGTTGTCGGTGATGAAAAAATGCGGTTTGCTTTATGAAGGTACTTTAAGAAAAGCAGATTGGAATAATAACAAAGCAATTTTAGATAAGTTAGGAATGATTCCTGTGTCGGAATCTGTATTGGCAAATCTTGTCAAAAAAAGCGTTTCGGAAATCAAGTCGGATTTAGTTGTGTTGGAATTACAAGGTTTGATAAGAAAACAAGATGGTGGTTATGTTTTAAATTGATTTTTTATATGTATATACAATGTATATACAAAGTGCGAAAAACCAATAAAAAAACGAATCGTTGTCAAAAAATAAATGTTAAAAATTTGGTTAATATTTAGTTGTAAAACGATTTTTATGTTCTAAATTATCAAACGTATCCAAAACAAAAACAACAAACAAAAACAAGCGAGAGAGTTTAACGTAGGAATAAAAAAATATTTATTAATTCTGGGAACTGTAGATGGAAATGGTGATTTGATTTTAGAAAGGAAAAATTAATATCACATTTCATAAAAAAGAATTAATAGGTGTTTTTTCTGGGGTGGTTTTTACAACCTTGTTCAGGCAGGAAACTCTTTCTCGGAAGGAAGGAAAGGAGAAACGGCATGCAGGCACAAATCGCGGCAAAATCACAAATGACAAACTTGGAAGATATCAAGGGGGCCATTGCCGCAAAAATGGATTCTGCGTCTTTTACTTCTTGGATTGCACCTTTGGATTTTGATGTTGTTGATGGTGTTTTGGTGTTGGCGGCACAAAATCAATTTTCAGCAGATTTTATCACAAGTGTTCATAAAAGTGTGTTGGAAAATGTTGCCACAGAATTTGGCTTGGGGTTAAATATCGTTATTCGCAGTGCGACTGCGCGTGTTGCAGCACCAATTGCAAACGATAATCAGGCACAGGTTTATACGCCAGTGGAAAAAGTTGCTGATAAGAATTCTGTTTCGTTTGATAGTTTTGTTTCTTCTGATGAAAATGCGTTTGTTGTTTGTGCGTGCAAAAAATTGGCAACAGGTACTGCGCCTTTTTCACAATTATTTATTTATGGCGCGGCTGGTTGTGGCAAGTCTTTGTTGGCGGATTGCATCGCAGGTGCGTGTGATGGTCGTGTTGTTAAAATGTCTGGGGCGCAATTTGTTTCTGAATTTACACGTTCGTTAAAGGAACACAATATTTTCGCGTTCAAAGATTTTTGCCGTAATTGCAATTTGTTTATCTTGGACGATGTTCAAGCCTTGGCTGGCAAGAAAGCATCAACCGAAGAATTTTTACAATTAATCGTTGATTTGCGCAACAGTGGTAAAAATGTTGTTTTGACAGCAGATGCCGCGCCAAGTAATTTGACCGGCTTTGACAGACACGCGCAAGGCGTTTTGGCATCTGGTTTGGTTGCAGATGTTGCGGTGCCAAATGCGCATGTGAAATCTGTTATGTTGCAACGCGCAGGTGTAAAATCTGATGTTGCGGCTGTCTTGGCGGCGCGTGTTGCAAACGATGGTCATTTGATTGCAGGTGTTGCGACAAAAATTAAAACATTTATTGATTTGATGGGTGCTGATGTTGATATCAATGTTGCCAAACGTTTATTAGCAGATACATTAACTGCTGTAAAAACACCAACATCAATGGTTCGTGATATGTGTGAAAAGTTGGGGGTTTCATATGATGCAGTTTGCGGAAATGGTCGCAGTCGCAATTTGGTTTTTGCGCGTCAGATAATGATGGTTGTCTTGAAAAACGCCACTGCATTATCTTTGTCAGAAATTGGTAATTTTGTTGGCGGTCGCGATCACGCAAGTGTTTTGTATGCGATTAAGCAGATTGAAAAACAAAAGGCCACAGACTTGGTTTTGGCTGCGCAGATAGATCAATTCATCGCTGACTGCAAGTAAAAATTAAATATAATAACATATCTAAAAGCAAATCGGGAATCTCATGTAGCGTTTGTACACTACGATTCCCGATTTTCTTTTATCTATATCATTCTATTTAATTTTAATTCCACTGCAGGGGGGTGGGTGCCGGTAATTCATGTAGCGTTTGTACACTGTGTTGTCGATTTGCTTTTGTATGCACTTTAAGTGAATGTTTTTTACATATGCATAAAAAACGGTGTAAAAGCGATAAAAAAATCCCCACAAATGTGGGGAGGGGACTTTATTCTGTTGTTGTTTCGTTTTCGGTTGTGCTGCGGTCAATTGATTCCCATTTGTAAACGGGGGTCCCATTGGTAAAATCAACAGTTAATACATATTTACCTTTGGTGTCAGTGGCGTTTTCTGGTGGGGCAGGGATTGCGGCGGCGGCCATTGTTTTTGCCTCTTCGGCAATGCCTTTAATCGCAGTTAGCGCATCACCAATATTTGTGTATTCTGTGGGTAGGGTTCCGATTTTTGCGGTGTTATTTTTAATGTTTGTATCCATTTCGGTGAGTCCACGCCATTCTCGCCATGCACCATCTAATAATTTTTTTTCTAGTCCATTATAGAGCGAATCCCATATCTCATTAGCAGGACCAGTAGTGTCTAGACCTAATATCGATTGGTACAACTCACTTAAACCTGGTATATAATTGACTCTATCGTTATTGCCATAAAATATAATACTTAATTGTTCTCCGATATTATCTGGAAGAGTGTAATCGCCATAAAAACCTTCGGCTGTTATGGTGGTCGGTAATGTGCCTATTTTATCTGATAATGCGGTTAAATCTGTTTTATCTGCTTTTAAATCCAGCGCGGTCGATGTGGCATAGTTGGTTAAAGCCTCGTCTAAGAAACTGCGCGATATGATACTGGCGTTTGCACCAGCGCAAAATGATATGCCAAGTGCGCTGATGGTTAAAAGTTTTTTCATTAGTATCCTCCCTTGTCTTTGTTTTTAAATAAAGAAACCTTCTGTAAAACAAGAAGGTTGGAGCTAACTAACAATACTTCGAGAATTGTCGCGCTTATTTATGTATATCACGCACTCCAACCAAATGGTTGGATTTTGTTTTTATGTCTTGTCTGACATCGAAGTTTTTATGGGTTAGTTAGACCCAACGATTAAAAATAACCGTCAATGAAATTATAGTACTTTATATTTTATAAAATCAATGTTTTTATTCTTTTTTATGCAAAGCTTGACAAGATTTATTTTAGTGATAAAATAATTGCCGCTATGAACGATAATATTATATTTGTTTTTCCAGGACAAGGTGTGCAAAATTTTGGTATGGGCGCAGAAATATGGCGCGATTTTGCCGTTGCCCGTTATGCTTATCAGGAGGTGTCAACCGCGTTTGGACAGGATGTCGCAAATATATCGTTTGGTAGTCGCGGTGGTGAATTAAATCAGCCTGAAAATGCCGCTGTTGCCATATTCGCAAATTCAATCGCGGTTGCGCGTGTGATAGAGGCTAAATTTAACAAGCCGTTGTATGAAATTGCATACGCAATTACAGGACATTCAATGGGACAGTATTCCGCGCTGTGTTGTGCCGGCAGTTTGGACGTTATGTCTGCGGTACAGTTGTTGAAAAAGCGTTCTTATTACATGTATAAAAAATCGCCAGATAACGCGGGTATGATGGTTGTCGTAGGTATTGATAAAGACAAATTGCAAAATATAATCGATACATTGTCGCCAATCGGGTTTGCGCAAATTGCAAATATAAATGCCGATAATCAATTTGTGGTCAGTGGTTATAATAATGTCTTGGATGAATTGAAAAAGATATTGGTTGGGCAAAGGGTAAAGTTAGTCCGCCGTATGAATGTCGCGTATCCGGCGCATTGTGCACTGATGAAAGACGCAGAACAAGAAATGCGCGCAGATATTCGTGATGTAAAAATTCAATCACCTAAAACAAAATGGTTTTCTAATCATGTCGCAGATGTGGTCAGCGATCCAGAACAAATACGCGATATGTTGTGCAGCCAGTTGACACATGGTGTGCGCTGGGCCGAGATTGTAAAAAATTTCCCATCTCATAATATTAAATATGCGTACGAATTGGGGGCAGGACGTACGTTGATGGGATTGATAAACCGGGCAAATGTTGGTTGCGCAGCAAAAAATACAGCACAATCAGTTGATTTGAAAGTTGTTTTGAAAGATATTTCTGATTTGATGCTTAAAACACGATAGTTTTAATTTTTATTTAGTTTTTGGCGCAGGTTGTCCCAATAATCAAGACGCTTTTTTATTTCACGTTCAAAACCACGTTCGATTGGTTCATAGAATTTCTGGCGACCCATTGATTCGGGAAAACAATTTTGACCAGAAAATCCAGTTGCGGTATCGGGGTCATAGATATAGCCAGCGTTATAACCCAAATCTTTCATCATTTTTGTTGGTGCATTTAAAATATTGCGTGGGGGCATTAAACTGCCTGTGGCGCGCGCAGCAGCGTATGCAGCCTTTTGTGCGCGATAATTTCCAATGCTTTTTGGTGCTGTTCCCAGATATATTACCAGTTGGGTTAGGGCCAGGTCGCCTTCGGGACTGCCCAGACGTTCGTATGCAGACCACGCGGCAATCGCAATTTGCAATGCGTTTGGGTCGGCCAGTCCAACATCTTCGACCGCAAAGCGTGTTAAACGGCGAAAGATATAGGCCGGGTCTTGACCAGATGTCATCATACGCGCCGCCCAATAAAGCGCCGCATCAGTGTCGCTGGCGCTCAGGGACTTATGCAGTGCAGATATTAAATTATAGTGTTCGTCACCACTTTTGTCAGACAGGGGTGCACGCTTTTGTACGGCGGAATCCAACGTGTCGGGCGTTAAGTCTGTCTTGAAGTTGGCGTTTGATAAATATTCAATGGTATTTAATAAAAATCGGGCGTCGCCATCTGCCATTTGTGCCAGATGTGTACGCGCATCGGTCGTTAATGGTAATGTTGTGCCCAAGAATTTTTCAGCGCGTGAAATTAGTATTAATAAATCTTCGCTGGAAAGACCAGATAAAACACCAATGTGGCAACGTGATAATAATGCGTTGTTTAAATTAAAACTGGGGTTTTCGGTTGTCGCACCAATAAATACAACAGTGCCGTCTTCTAGGTATGGCAACAGGGTGTCTTGTTGGGTCTTGTTAAAGCGGTGGATTTCGTCAATAAATAACAATGTGTTTCGCCCAATGTCGCGATTCATTCGTGCCGCGTCCATTGCTTTCTTTATGTCCGCAGTGCCAGAAAATACAGCAGACATCGGAACAAAGTCCATATCAACAGAATTGGCCAGTGCGCGTGCGATTGTTGTTTTGCCGCATCCTGGGGGACCCCACAATATCAGGTTTGATAACTTATGATTGTCGACCATACGGCGAACAAGACCGTTTTCACCAAGTAAATTGGTTTGACCAATAACATCATCAATCGTGTTTGGGCGCATTAAATCGGCAAGCGGACGTGTCATTTTACTGTGCTTTTATTTATTGTTTATTTGTGATATAATTAATTGTATTAAATAAACAAGGAAAGCGCAAGTTGGTAAATAAAAATTCTGAATTTACATTGGCGGTGGCTAATTTAGCCGCGGCGGCGATTACAGCAAATCCAAAATTGACGATGGAACAAGCTGTAAAAAATGCTCGTGAAATATTGCGCGGAACGTCAATCACGCAACAGCAAATTGATGATTCTGTGCAACACGATAAAATTCAATGTCTGGAAGATGGGACTTGGCACGTTATGTTGCGCAGGTATATTAAACGCAGATTTAATATGACGCCACAACAATATCGCGAAAAGTGGGGATTGCCGATGGATTATCCTTTTGTCGCGCCAGATTATACAAAAAAACGTTCAAAAATTGCCAAAAAATCAAATTTAGGTAGAAAATAAGTGGCTGCAATGACAAACAAGAAAAAAACTAAAACACAAGAACTGGGCAATGCTGTGCGTATCGTTGCAGATGCTTTTATGCATGGGCGTAAAAAAGTATCAAAACTAAGCCCTGGAAAACATGGTCAGAACACCTTGAGGGTTAGTGGTGCGGTATTGTTGGCATTGGCTGAAACGTTAACGCGTTTGTTTAATGTGGTGTTTGTAGATAATGTTGCGTTGCGCTGGGGAATAAAAAAGCCAAACAAGCAATCGATACGATTAATAGTGCTGAGAACGTAAAGAAAAAGCAGGCCTTTAATTCAGGGGTCCAACAGTTGCATCCAAAAAAAGATGTATTGTTGTATGGCAAAGAAACTAGTTTTAAAGCATAAAAAGGAAAATAAATGAAAGTCTTGGTCGATATACACGATAAACGCTGGAATAAGTATAAAATAGATTTTAATAAAATCGCGAATGCGGTTGTCGGAAACGATTATAAGGATTCCGAAGTGTCGGTAATATTGACCAATGACAGAGAAATTCAAAAAATTAATAAACAATACAGAAATATAAATAAACCAACAAATGTTTTGTCGTTTGAATTAGGGGACGATATCTTGCTGGGGGATATTTATATTTCGTTCGATACTGTAAAAAAAGAGGCAAAAGCAGAAAATATTTCTGTGCAAAATCATACTGCGCATATGTTGGTGCATGGGGTGTTGCACTTGTTGGGATACGACCATATAAATGACCAAGATGCAAATGTTATGGAAGGAAAAGAAATTAAAATATTGGGAAAGTTAAATATAAAAAATCCATATGAAGACGATACTGAGTGCGTGGTGTGTTCGGACATGTCTTGTTGCCCAGCAAGTGGGTTGGTCGGGTTTATAAATAGAATCAAAATCAAAGAAGATGGTTTTTGGCAATATGTGCTATACGCATTGTTTGGTGGGGTTGCGTCTTTTGGCTTTGCACCATTCTATCAATGGTGGTGGACGTTGATTGGTGTTGGTGGTGCATATTGGTTGACGGTCAGAAATAAAAATAAATGTGGTTTTTGGCGCACGTTGTTGCGTGTTGCGCCATTTGGTGCGATGTATTCTGTCGCGATGTTTTGGTGGACACTGCATTCAATTTATGTTGTGCCAGAATTGACTGCTCAATTTGCAGTTTGGACGTTGCCTGGGGTGATTGGACTGGCGATTGCAGGTGTGTTTGTATTTTCGTGGCCATTTGTTGCAGTTTCGCGTGTTACCAGAAATCCTGCGTACAGGGCGATTTTGTTCGCGATGGTTTGGGTTTTAGTTTTGTGGGCGCGTGAATGGATGTTTACAGGGTTTCCTTGGAATCCAATCGCGAATATAACTATGCAAATGCCATTGGTTGCTAATTCTATGTCTTTGTGGGGGGCGTTGGGATTAAGTTTTGTTATTGTTGGTACAATAGCTGCCATAACAGAAGTTGTTTGCGCCAGAAAATCAAAGTTTGCCTGGGGGACGTTGGCGCTGTTTGTGTTGTTGGGGGCGATTGGGGCGTTGTGGGGGCGGTATAATATTAATTTATCATCCGTTGGCGCAGATGAACAGCAAAGGGTTATACGAATTGTCCAGCCTGCACAATCGCAAGAACAGAAGGCGACTCATAACAGGGAAGAAATGATAAAAAACGCGGAAAATAATTTGCAAAAATTGTTTGCGTTGGCATCAAGTGGCGACAAAGTTGATTTAATTGTGTTTCCAGAAACCGCGTATCCATTTACCATTTTGAATGGTGATTTTATGCCGTTGGCGCAGGCATTGGGGACGGATATAGTGGTTGGTGCAACGTTCTTGGATGATTCAAAGATTTATAATTCGATGGTTTTTGCTGATAAAACAGGTGAAATAAAAAATGTGTATAGTAAATCTCATTTAGTGCCGTTTGGTGAATATAGTCCATTGGGATTTTTGCCAAGTCCTGTAAATCTGTCTGCAGGTGATGGGGCGGAATTGGTTGAATTTCAAGACTTTGTTTTTGCGCCGGCAATTTGCTATGAAATTATTTTTTCTGATTCTGTGATACCGCGTGGTGCCAAGACACCGTTTGCAGTATTAAACATAACAAATGATAACTGGTTTGGTAATACCCCAGGAACATATCAGCATTTGGATATGGTGCGCAGATACGCAATAGAATCAGGAGTACCGGTCGTGCGTGCAAATTATTCGGGTATTAGTGCGTTTGTTTTATCAGATGGAAATGTGATTTCTGCGTTGCCAATCAGCGAAGTTGGTATTCTGGACGGAATTGTTTGGGGAGCGCACAAAACCCCGTATAGAACAATTGGATTAAATGGATTGTTAATAATAATATTACTGTTTGCGAATGTGTGTTTGTTTATGGTTAGACGAAAAAATTAATTTTGGGCGATGCGTAAAATCATTTGATTTAAAATCCATACGCGTACCGCAGATGATAAATTTACGTTTGGGGTGCGTGTGGAATCAATGTCGCTGATTATAGATGCAACTGATTTGCCATTGCGTATTGCAAGGCTATGCAGGGCGTCAATAAACTCTGGTTCAAGTGTAATGCTGGTCTGATGCCCTGATAAAGATACAGATATTTTTTTCATTTTTTACAATTTTCCCCCGATTAAACAATCGCTGATTGCTTTGTATGGGTCGCTATATTTCTTGACGGGTTTAAGTGTCAGGTTGTTCAGCATATAACAAATCCCAAACGCATCATATGCAAACCAAAATAAGTCATTGCGACCAAATACGGTTTTGCCGATTGTCTTTTTAAGTGGACCAATGTCGTTGTTTACTTTTACAATACTTGGGATAATAAAAGGTGGGGTGTATATAACATCGTTGGGGCCAAAAATATAACCAGTGCCCAAATTTAGACCGCCAGATTTTGTGTATAATTGAATTAAAAAATCGGGTAATACAGCATAACGACCGCGTTGCAAGGCCGCATTGGTTAATGATAATTGCTGTGTTTGAACAGGGGGCGCGAATACACCGCCGCGTGATTTTATAAGTGTTAAAAAGTCCATAATATCAGTCATTGTTTAAAAATCCCTGCTGCTAGCAATTTGTGATGCGATTGTTTCTGTTAAGCGGTCTTCGGTGCCGTTGCCACCAGCGGAACTGGTGCTGGACTGTATTGGCAAATAAATCTTCTTTGCAGGATTAGGCAGCCATATAGTGTCATTGTCGCTTTGTTGTATGATAAATCTGTCCATATTGTATGAATCTGGGAATGTGTGGCACATAAACATATTGTCTATATCCAGTGCACCCCCCCATGACAGTGGTATACGAAAACGAAATGATAAATTCGCAGGAAGAGATTTACCCATAATCAAATTCATAAATTCATCTTGAGTCAAATTCATAAACGCAAGTGTTTCAACAGAATCTGTCAGAGATGTCATAAATTGCTTGCATAAACGTTTGTACGTTGAAAACCAATCGGCAGAAACAGATGTGTAAACTGGACGCACTGCTATTAGTGGCATATTTTTGATGCCCAGTTCTTCGATAAGTTTTTCTGCAGTGTTTTGGTTTAGTTGCATTAAATCCGTCCTAGGTATTCAATAACTGTTGTTATATAAGAAGAAAATGCTTCAAAATTTTCTTCTTCGTCTGCACTGGGTGGTGTGTTCGGGTGCTTGTTTACATATTCGCGTAAATGTTCAGTATTGTCAAATACTAAAATGCCTGATGTTGATTCGGGCAGGGTGCTGTTTAAAACAAAGCCGTTTATTTTTATTTCTATGTCTTCAAGTGTGTCTGCGAATACTTGTTGCACAACATCGATGCGTTTAGAAAGTTGTTCAGGTGCGCAATCTGTTGCACCAATCCAAACGGTTTCGTCAGTGCCGATGGCAAACAGAATGGTTTGCAGACCGCTAATTTTTGGTGTGTTTTTGGTAATATATTTTGCGGATTCAAATATCGCGGTAATTTCTGCCTTGTTCCATTTTGATTCTGATGCGACTGGTGCGCTTGTTGGTGCAGGTGCTGTTGGTATTGTTTGCGGTACAGGCAAAGCAACAGGTACATCTGGCTGCGCCCCAGATTGTGTTAGTGTGGTTGGTAATGGTATGTGTTGAACGTTCAGTCGCTTTGGACGTTCCTGCACAGGTGCATAAGAGTATGGGGCGGTCGGTTGTTCATTTGTGGTTGGCGAAGTGTTCGTTGTGGTGGTTTTTGCCATTTTGATTTTTCTGTAGCGTGGACGCAGTAATAAGTAAAGTCCAAAAATAGATATAAATATGCAAACTGCCAATGAAATATAAAATGTTGTGTTTATTGGTTGTTGCGATGCCTGCATATAGGCAAGATAATTCCAGTTGGCCTTGGAAAATATATTAAAACCAAACTTTATATTGAACCAAAAGCAGGTTCCAAGTAGCGCGATACTTAACCATAATAACGTAAGTAAAAATTTATCAAATTTATTTCTCATTATGTTTTTAATTGTATCATATTTGTGATAAACTAAAAAGCATAATGATTGAAAAAAAACTATTAATAAACGATTTTGAAGATTGTTGGGCTTTGTGGTGCGGAATTAATAAAGAATCTGCAGACTTAGCACGCGCGGCAGAGGTTGTATCGGAAAATAATTTGCCGATGATTTCTGTTGTGCCATCGGCTGTGCCAGTAATTTGGCCTTGGCTAGAGAATTTTAATACCAAGATTATGGCGCGTTTTTATTTGTCTGAAGCGCGAATTACAGAATGTGCGATTTCTGATGTTGTAAAAAAAATAAATTTGACCTTTAAGCAGGGGGCAAATGGTGCACAGGTCTTTTTGTCGTATGCTGATATTGGTGCGTTTGTCGATTATATGCACGCAATAAGAGATGATTTGTTTTTTGATAAGTCTTTGTCAATTGGTTTGGATTTAAACGAAGTTGGTGCGTTTGATTGGGGGGATTTGTTTGCAAATTTGAAAAAAATAAACGCAAATTCGTTGTTGTTGGTTTTTGCAAAGGATATGGGTAATAAGTCTGATTTTGTTGGGCGAATTTATGCAATGTTAAATGCGTGGGGTGCAGATAATAATTTTGAATTGCATTTTGTTGTGGGGCCGGATTTAATGCGTATAGAGCAAGTTTTGCGTCTGACAGAAATGATGCGACCACAGTTAATTAAACGGATAAGGTTTTTTGTTAATTTTTAATTATTAGATATTTTGGCGATTCGGTTCCTGCTTTGTTTTTATGTTGATAGCGGGTTTCTATTATTTCCATATTTGGTGTTGATGTGCGCAGGTTTGTTGTGCGCAGTTGTTCAATAATCCAATCAAAATATTCCCAATGGTCTGTGCCGATAATTATTTCACCATCTTTGTCCAAGTGTGCAGACAACATTGTTAAAAAATCTGCAGATAACAGGCGGCGTTTTTCATGGCGTGCCTTGGGCCAGGGGTCGGGGTGTAAAATCCAAATTTGTGAAAATTTCGAATCGTTTTTGCGCAAGAAATCACGAACATCATCAGCCCATATTCTGATATTTTTATATTCATCCATAATCCGATTCGAATTTGGGTCTGATATTGCAGACAGTAAACTGGCCACGCCGTTCATAAAAGGTTCTGCACCAATAATAATTTTATCAGGGTTGTTGTGCGCCAGTTCGCGTATATGTTCGCCGGCACCAAAGCCGATTTCCAATATATCGCCAGATGTTGGCAGTATTGTTGGCAATACAGTGTCAATCAGCATTTGTTGACGTGCAGATAATTTTTTGCCATGACGGCGACCAAATGTTCTTATTTCTTGTTTTTCCATATTTTTAGTATAGAATTGAGTTATTAAAAAAACAAGGATTATATGAACATGAGAAACGGTCTATCAAAAGATTTAATCGCGCGTGTATTAGGTGGTGCGCCAAAGTATACAGTCGCAGAATTGGAAGAAAAATTCCCAGCACGCAATCTGGGCGAAGGGGTTAAAGTGACACGATTTGCCCCCAGCCCAACAGGCTATATGCATTTGGGTAATTTGTATAGTGCACTGATTAGTTATAAGTTGGCACAACAGTCAGGTGGTGTGTTCTTGTTACGTATTGAAAATACAGATACAAAGCGTGAAAATAAAGATGCAGTTGATATTATCATAAATTCGTTGGCTGAATTTGGAATTACGTATGAAAATGATCCGGTGTATGGACCATATTATCAATCAGAACGTAAAGATATTTATCATTCTGTGGCGGCAGATTTATTGGCACGTGGGTTGGCATATCCGTGCTTTTTAACCCAGGAAGAAATGGACGAAATTCGTGAAAATCAAAAAGCGACAGGTTTTGCAACGGGGATTTATGGTGAATGGGCACGTGATCGTGATTTAAACGAAGAAGAAATTATTGCATATCTGGATAAGGGGTTTGTGCCGTCAATTCGTTTGTATTCAATGGGTAATCCAGAACAGCGTATTTTCTGCAAAGATGCGGTTCGTGGGTCGCTGTCTGTGCCAGAACATAATGAAGATACTGTTTTAATTAAATCTACGGATGGGTTGCCAACGTATCATTTTGCACACTTGTGTGATGATCACTTTATGCACACAACACATGTTGTTCGTGATGAGTCTTATTTTGGAACGTTTGCAATGCATGTTCAGATGTTTCGTATGATGGGCTGGGAATTGCCTGCATATGTTCATATTGCGACATTGGATAAGATTGATGAAGAAACAGGCAAGCAAAGAAAATTGTCAAAGCGTAAAGACCCGGAGGCAAATGTTGCATTTTTCTTGGAAGCGGGTTGGCCAGTTGAATCTGTGATTGAATATCTGGGAAATATTTTGGCGCCGGGATATGAAGAAGCAAAAGTAAAGGGCCTGGTTAAATCGTTCTGGGATTACGAAATGCGTCCAAAGAAAATGCCAGTATCTGGGTCGTTGTTTGATATGAAAAAACTGGAATGGTGGGCCAAGGAATTTATCGGTTCGTTGCCAGTACCTGAATTGGTCGCGCGTGTGATTGCATGGGCAAATGAATATGGAACAGATGTCAACAAAATGCAGGTGGCAGATGAAAAATATTTAACTGCAGTGCTGGGAATTGAACGTGATAACCCAAAGCGTGTGCGTAAAGACTTTATTACTTGGTCGCAAACCTTGGAAAATGTTGCGTTTTTCTGGGACAATTTGTTTGTTCCAAATACCGAATATGAATTTAACCACGATGCGTTGCGTGCCTTCTTGGAAACGTATGACGCGTCAGATGATAAAGACACTTGGTGGGCCAAGATTGTCGCGGTCGCCGAAAAATGTGGTATTAAAAATGGCGATGTCGCAATGAATTTACGCGTGGCATTGTCGGGTCGTACAAATACACCAGACCTTTGCAGCATAATGCAGGTGCTGGGATATGACGAATGCATTAAGAGAATAGATTCTGCAATAAAGGAGCTTTAATTATGGGTATTAATTATTTTACTGATGAACAAGTTGAAGAATTAAGAAAAAATCCTTATGTAAAGAAGG